>JARIAP010000132.1 GCA_029257755.1 Helicobacter sp. | reverse complement strand
TAGTTTGAAAAAAGAAATTATACATAAGCTTGATATTAAAGAAGTTACATTACAAAACCTTGAAAACACGCTATATTCATTACAAAATAATTTGCATATAGGTAGAAGCATTATTAAGGTTGGTGATTAATTGAAGTGATAAATAAAATAGTGTATAATTTTATTTTTGAATATTTTCATATTTTAAGCATATTTATTGTACTACAATGTTTTTAAAGGACTCAAATATGACTTCAAACGATAAAAAACATGATAAATTCGTACTCGATACTTGTGCTCTACTTAAAGCAAGTAATATATTATTTGATCTTATACAAAAACAAGGTTTTTTAGCCATTATTCCGCATATTGTAATTGATGAACTTGATAGACTAAAAGATGATCCTAAACACAAAGAAAACAGAAATGCTCATAAAGTGCTTTTAAATATCGACAAATTAAAGTGTAAAAAAATCTGTAATAAAATTTTTCAAAACGGCAGCAATGATTCAAAAATCATACAATGTGCCAAGCTTCACGATGCATGGATTATTAGTGAAGATAAAACATTTAAAATCAATTATAATAAAACATTAAAGATTGCAGAATTTAGAGAAAAATTTAAAGATAATGAAGAAGACATACCAGATAACATAACGCAAGAATTTTTTAATGCTTTAGATTCTAAAGATATCAATATAGCAACAAGAGCTTTGCCCAACATTAAGGTAAATGCATACAATCACGAAGGTCAAACTCCACTTATTTATGCTATAAAACTACAAAATATACTCCTTATAAAGTCTTTGCTTACAAATAAAGATATTAACTTACATAAATGCGACAATAAACATCTTAAAATGACACCATTAGCCCATGCTGTGCAACTTGATAATATAGAAATAGTTTCTTTATTACTTCAATCAGGAGCAAAGCCTTATATTGCAAATAAAGGCGCAAATAAGGCAAACACACCCTTTCTTATGGCTTGTTGGGATAGAAGAAAAAATGCTTTGTGTATTATAAAGCTTTTATTAAACTATGGAATTTCTATTAATCAGGTTGATGGTAATGGTTTTAGCGGACTTATAAAAGCATCAATAAAAGGACATAGGGATGTTGTGCAATTACTTTTAAGTAAAGGAGCAGATACCAAAATACGAGATTTTAACAACAAAGATGCTCTTACACATGCACAAGAAAATAACCATCAAGAAATTATAAAATTATTAAAGGAACATTAATGTTAAATAAATGCTGTATATCAATAAACGCAAGATGTAACCTTGCATGCAAATATTGTCATTTTTACGAAAATGATGGTCTTAATATGCCAAATATAAAATCTCTTGACAATGAAAAGCTTCTTGCTATCTTGCATAATATTCTTGATTTTACACAGGCTAAAAATCTACCATTATTTACCATAGGATTTGCAGGCGGAGGAGAACCTCTACTTGATTGGGAAATTCTAAAAAATACTCTACATCTTATACGCAAAAAAGATATAAATAAACAACTTTCTTTTTACATTATTACAAATGGTATCTTGCTTAATAAGAAATTTTTAACAGAATATAAAGATTTTTTTTCTTTTGTGAAACTTGTTATTTCACTTGATGGCGACAAAGATACACATGATACATTTCGCATAGATAAAGATAAAAAAGGTACACATACACATATCATGAAGAATATTAATCTCTATAATACATGCTTTCATGAAATGCCAGCAATAAATTTAAGTATAAGTAAAAAAAGCTTAACTCAAAAAGAAAATATATTAAATTTTTTACTTTCAAATAACTTCAAAGAAATTACTTTTACAAGACTTTTTCATTGCGATGATAAAGCTTTAGAAATAACTCATACAGAATTTTTAGAATTCATTTCTTTTTTTGAGCCACACCCATTTAATATACGAAATACTATAGCAAGAAAAGAAGGCAAATGTGATTGCATTATGTATGGGCATAAATGTGGCGTGGGATATAATAATATTTTTTATTTCAACGATAAAGTTTATCCTTGTATGCGTTATGTAGAAGATGACTTTAATAGTATAGGCAATTATAGTGATAGTCTTTTTGATATTGTAAATAATATGCAAAGACTGCAAAAACCAATCTCAGAAGGAGAATGTCATTATGAAAAATATTAAAGTTTGCATTGTTGGACTTAGTGCTTCTGGAAAAAGCACTCTCTTAAACTCTCTAAAACAAAAACTACCACACTTTGAGATTATTGATGGTTCAAGCAAATTATGTGAATTTGCAAATATTTCAAAAGACGAACTCAAAAAATATAATGAACATGAAAAAGACAAATTAAGAAAACAATTTTTAAACTACTTGGATAACTTACAGCATAGTGCAATAGTAAGCGGCCATTATAGTTTTTTAAAAGATAAATGCAAAGATGAAGGCAATAAATTTGAGATAGCAATGAAAGAAGATATACAATCAAGAGTATATAATTAGTACTTTTTCTAGATACTGATATTAAAATTATACAAGAGCGATTAAAGCAAAGAGATAAGGAAAATATAACTTTAGACTTATTACAAGAATGGAATCAATTTGAACTTGATGGCTTAGAAAAAGAATGTAAAAAATACAATACATATTTTAGTGCCATAAAATTTGATACTGATTCAGATGCTGACGAAATAGCAGACTTCATAAACTTTTTTATACAAAATTCAGAATATATTGAACCAAGAAAAATTTTTGAATATTTCATGTATGAAAATGGAAAAAACTTAAAAAATAAAATTATTTTAAGCGACTGTGATGGTACGCTTAGCGACAAAGATAGCATTAAAGAATTTTACAAAATTAAAGAAGTTCAAAATTATAAGATTCCAGATGCATTTCATAATCATAGATTCTATGGAATGTATCAATTTTTTCGTTTAACGCAAAAGCGTTTAGAAATTGATGAGTGTACTTTTAAGATGGCAAGCAAAAAAGCATCAGACTCTATACACATACACCCAAATTTTATTAATACACTCAAAAACACAAATGCAAGCTTAATTGCTATTACTTCTGGTATTAGAGAAATTTGGAAAAATGTTTTTTATAGATCAAACCTTCCTTTTATGGTAGTTGCAAACGATAGGCGAACAATTATTTCACGAGACACAAAAGCATATTTTGCAAAAGAACTTACAAGACTTGGTTTTGATGTGATAGCTTTGGGTGATGAAATTGTGGATATAGATATGCTTGAATACGCTACACAACCTATTTTAATAGAATCTAGCAAAGAAAAAATATTCCATTTTTTAAGTGAAAGTACACAAAAAAAACTTATCACTTGCAATCCTAATCATTCAACAGATTTTATACAAGCTTATACTATGGTATATGAATTAAAAGATAAATATCCATTGCAAAATTTTATCAATCAAACAAGAATAAGCAAAACAAGTTCAAAAGACTTATGTAAAATTCATATTGATTTTGGAACAATGCTTGGCAGAGAAATTTTAGGAACACAAAAAGAGATAGAAAAACAAGAAAATCTTACACAAGGGCATAGCTCGAATTTATCCTATCATAATGAAAATGATTTTATTATCATAAGTATTCTAAGAGCTGGGCTTTATATAGGATTAGGATTAAGAGAAGTATTTTCAAGTGCTCCATTTTACATAGTCAAAGAACCTAATGAACTTCGTGAATCTTTATTTAAAGAATCTTTATGTGATAAAAAAATTATTATAGCTGATGCAGTAATCAATACGGGCAAAACAATCAAAAGATTTTTAGAGGCTTTAAAAGCCTATAACACTAAGATATATATTGCAACAAATGTTATCTATAAACCTACTGTTAAAGATATTTTACAGAATTATCCAAATATATATATTTTCACGATAAGAACATCAGAAAATAGCTATCAAGGAAGAGGCAATAATGATACTGGTAATAGACTCTTTGGACTTAGTAACACTTATTGAAAATAAAAAATTATCTTATACTCATATGTATATAAAAAGATAAATATAGCATTAGATTGAGTTATAAATATGTGTTTTCACCAACAATACAATCAAAACTTCACTAGATTATAATCTTTTCAAAATAACTTGATCATGCTTATATCGTTTGAAAATTGAGATCAATATGGAATGTAATTTTTTATAATAATCTTTAAATAAAATTTTACGCTATCTAAAATATAATTCTAGCAAATTTTATATGAATAAAAATAATAAACCCATAGATATTTCAATCAATCATCATTTTTCAAGCTTAAATACACCAAAGCAACACTCATATAAGTAACAAGCCTAAATGCA
>JARIAP010000086.1 GCA_029257755.1 Helicobacter sp. | reverse complement strand
AATCTTTTAAAAAATCCTTGACTTTTTCAAGTTTATCTCTCATAACAAGTTTATAAAGATTAACTTGTAATTCTCCTATTCTCTCTTCTGCTTTTAATTCTTCTAGTGTTTTCATTGTGAATCCTTTATACTTCATTTTGAATAATATTCATTTATTCAAACAATATACTACTAGTAATTATAGCATTTTTTTATATTTTGTAATGTGTATCATACAAAAACTATATGGATAGTATTTTTAAATTTATATGTTTTTTATTTAAATTATGCTGATAAATACCCATTGTTTTAATGTTGGTTCTTACCAAACAATAAAAGTTTATATAATATTTTTATAATGTGATATAATTTTATATGTTTAACATAAAATAAGGGATTAATATGGCAGAAAAAGGTATTTTTGAAAAAATTGTAGATAGAGAGATTCCAGCTACTATTGTGCTTGAGAATGATGAATTTATGGCATTTAACGATATTGCACCAAAAGCACCCATACATGTGTTAATAATACCAAAAAAATTAGTAAAAGATTTTAATTATGTTAATGCGGAATTAATGGGAAAAATGAGTGAATTTATATTAGAAGTAGTAGATATACTTGATATTAGAGAAAGTGGATATAGATTGATTACAAATATAGGTAAGGATGGCGGACAAGAAGTGCCACATTTACATTTCCATCTCCTTGCTAAAAGAAAACTAGAGCCAAATTTTGGTTAATTTGTATTAATTTAAAATAGGAATAATTAAAATATTTTTCATTTTTAATGCTAATTTATTATTTTATTAACTATTAAATTAATTTATTTGTAATTTATTGTATATATAATAACTAAATTTAGATTCTAATTCTATGCAATAAGGAAGATAATATATGGATAAAAAGCTAAGTAGTTTTATAGAAAATTATTTTTTTTATCCAACAATTTTACATAAACTCATTTCGTTATTATTGCTTCCCATTTCACTTATTTATTATATTATTGCATTGTTACGCAAAAAGCTTACTAGTAGAAAAAACTTTGATATAAAAATTATTAGCATAGGGAATCTAGTTAGTGGGGGAAGTGGCAAAACTCCGTTTAGCATAGCATTAATAAAATATCTTGAAAGTAAATATTATAAAGATATATATGTTATATTGCGTGGTTATAAGAGAGAATCAAGCGGACTTATACAAGTAAGTTTATATGGAAAGATTCTATGTGATGTTAAATCTAGTGGCGATGAAGCAATGCTTATTGCTTTGCAAACTAAAGCTAGTATTATTGTTAGTGAAAAAAGAGAAGTGGCTATTGAATATGCTAAAAAAAATAAAGCAAAAGTAATAATTCTTGATGATGCTTATAGATTTAATTTTGATAAATTTGATATTTTACTTGAGCCAAAGATTACGCCTTATTTTAATTTTGTTTTGCCTAGTGGATATTATAGATTCCCTATAAGTTTTTATAAACAATGTGATCTACATTTAAAGGAAGATATAGAATATAAACGAAATGTATATATAAATCATATGGAAGTAACAAAAGGCAATGTAAGTTATATACTTGCTACAGCTATTGCAAATCCAGCTAGGTTAGAGTTATATTTACCAGATAATATTGCTTATAGATATTATTTACCAGATCATGCAGAATTTGATTGTAATAAATTATTGCAATTATTGAAAACATATAATGCTACTCATATACTTATGACACAAAAAGATTATGTAAAATGTGATGGTTTTAAATTGCCTTTTGCTATATTAGAACTCTCAATACAAATAGATTCTAAGGTGCTAAATGATATTGAAATATATCTAAAATCATAATATAATTGCAATATTTATACAAAAATATTGAATATTTGATTTTTATGCTAAAAAAGTTTTGTTGATGGTTTATCAAGTATTAGCTATAATTAGGACTTTGTTTTTACAAGGGTAATAAATGATTTTAGAACATGAGATTCCAGAGGGAAGTAAATTGCATTTTGGATTGTCAGCGCGATTAAAAAGGAAAGTTGAAAATCTAAGCGTATCTTTATTTTATAAAAATGGTTTTGAAGAGATAGTGAGTCCTACTTTTGTGTATCAAGAACATCAAAAGAGTTTTTTAAATAGAAATGTAATACATTTAAGTAGTGAAAATAATCATCAAATATCAATGCGTAATGATAGCACAATTGATGTTATACGAATTATTACTAAAAGACTTGGGAGAAGCACAACACAAAAAAAATGGTTTTATATACAACCAGTTTTTAGTTATCCAACAATAGAATATAATCAAATTGGGGCAGAATGTCTTGATGAGAAAGAGTATGATAGTATTATAAAGCTTGGTGTAACTATATTTAAAGAATTGGAGATAAAGCCTATTTTACAAATTACAAATGCAAGAATAGCTAAAAAATGTGCAAAAGAAACAGGGTTAAGCTATGATTATTTTTTTAAATTAAATATAGAGAAGTTGCAAACAATAGATTTCATATATAAACTTTTACAAGTAAGCAATGCAGATGTATTGAAAAGTATTATGTATGAATGTCCTAAATTTTTACATGAAGAGCTAGAATATTTAATATATTTGTGCAAATGCGATTATGATAATGTATTATGTTCTCCATTTTTACCTGTTCCTGTTGATTATTATGATGACTTATTTTTTAGAATGTTTTTAAATAATTTTATATTTTTATCAGGTGGTATATCGTTCGTTGATAATGTAAAAAGCTGTGGTTTTGGTATATATACAGATAATGTAGTATATCATTTGCTAAAGCAAAAATCAAATATTAAGGAAGTATAATGGCTGATGTTGTAGTAGGTGTGCAATGGGGAGATGAAGGAAAAGGTAAGATTGTAGATAAACTTGCAAAAGATTATGATTATATAGTGCGTTATCAAGGAGGACATAATGCAGGGCATACAATAGTAGTAAATGGTATAAAGTATGCTCTACATTTAATACCTAGTGGAATTTTATATTCTCAATGTAAAAATGTTATAGGTAATGGTGTAGTGATAGATTTAGAGTCATTAATTAATGAGATGGAACAATTTAGTGATGTAGATAATAAACAAGTAGAAGTCAATATTAACAAGCTAATAGGTCGCTTATTTATTTCAAATAAAGCACACATAATATTGCCATATCATGTAATGCTTGATAATCTAGGAGAATGCAAGAGAGAGAAAGCTATAGGAACAACAGGGAAGGGAATAGGACCAACCTATGCAGATAAAGTAGCAAGGAGTGGAATTTTAATGGGAGATTTATTTAACAAGGAATTATTGCAAACAAAGCTTAAAGCAAACCTTAATAATTTATCTCATTTAAATTTAGATATAAATGTAGAATCTTTATTAGATAATCTTTTAGTGTATGCAGATAAATTAAAGCCATTTATAACAGATACAACAAAACTTCTTTGGGATTCAATAAATAATGGCAAAAAAATTATGTTAGAGGGTGCACAAGGAAGTATGCTAGATATTGATCATGGCACATATCCATTTGTTACAAGCTCAAATACAAGTATAGCAGGTTGTTTGTCGGGCACTGGATTAAACACAAGAGATATAGATAGGGTTATAGGAATTACAAAGGCATATTGCACTAGAGTTGGTAATGGCTCATTTCCAACAGAATTAATATACGATGTGGGTGAGTTATTGTGTCAAAAAGGATTTGAATTTGGGACAACAACAGGTAGAAAAAGGAGATGTGGTTGGCTTGACTTAGTTGCTGTTAAATATGCAGTTAGGCTTAATGGCTGCACTTCTTTAGCATTAATGAAAATTGATGTGCTTGATAATTTTGATGAAGTAAAGGTATGCGTTGGTTATGAATATGGAGGTAAAGAAATAGATTATATGCCACATGATTTAAATGTAAAGCCTATTTATCGTAGTTTTAAAGGTTGGAAAAATACTTATAACTTGAAAAACTTTAATGAATTGCCAATGGAAGCAAAAGAATATATAAAGTTTATAGAATCTTTTGTAAATTGCAAAGTTGAATTTATATCTACTAGTCCAGAGAGAGATGATTTAATAATCAAGGATTAATAGTTTTAAAAAGTCAATATAATTTGCGTAATTATTTCGGTGAGTTAGTAAATTCTACATTAAAAAATAATGAATCTAGTAATAGATTATATATTTTATGGACTTTGATTTTATATAATTGCAACATAAAGAAACTATTTGTTATGCTTACTTTTATTTTATATGGTTTTATAAAAAGAATCTAAATAAATAGAGATTAACAATAAAAATTTTCTAAAGGAAGCAAAACAAAATTGTAATATACTTAATACTTACCCAATCAATAAGTTAAACAAGAAATAAGATATTATATTTGAAATTAAATATTAATAATACAAAGAATCTATTTGAAAGAAACAAAAAATAGATACCAATACAACGATAAAACAATGTCTTAAATAAAGCACAACTTAACAATGATGTCTAAAGTTTATATTCATTCTGTGAACATGTGATTGATATTATAGATTTACTAATAATGTCCATATATTGATATTGTTTTTATATAATTAGAATAATCAAAATTAAAGGATATTGATGATAGAAACATGTTTATTCCCTGCGGCTGGTTATGGCACAAGATTTTTACCTGTTACAAAGGCAATGCCAAAAGAAATGTTGCCTATACTAACTAAACCACTTATTCAATATGGTGTTGAAGAGGCACTTGATGCTGGTTGTAGAACAATGGCTATTGTTACTGGTAGAGGTAAGAGAAGTATAGAAGATCATTTTGATATAAGCTATGAGTTAGAAGACCAAATTAAAGATACTTCAAAAGAAAATCTTTTGAAAGAGATTAGAAATATAATGGAAACAGCAACTTTTAGTTATACAAGACAAAAAGAAATGAGAGGCTTAGGACATGCTATTTTAACGGGCGAAACCCTTGTTGGCAGAAACCCATTCGCAGTTATTTTAGCAGATGATTTATGTTATAGTGAGAGTGAGGGAATTTTAACTCAAATGATGAGAATTTATGAAAAATATCGTTGTTCTGTTGTTGCAATTGAAGAAGTAGATTCTAATGAAGTTCATAAATATGGTATTATAGATGCAAATATGATAGAAGATGGAATCTATAAGGTAAATTCTATGGTTGAAAAACCTAGTAAAGAAAATGCTCCATCAAATCTTGCAATTATTGGTAGATATATACTTACACCAGATATTTTCAATATATTGCGTATGACAAAACCAGGGATTAATGGTGAATTACAAATAACAGATGCTTTGCTAGAGCAAGCAAAGTTAGGAAGAGTTATTGGTTATAAATTTCAAGGAATGCGTTATGATTGTGGTAGTATTGATGGGTTTGTTAAAGCTACAAATGATTTTTATAATCGCTTAAACAAATAAATATTAAATTATAATTGTTGTGGGGGTTTCATATGGAGATTTTAATTACTGGTGCTAGTTCTGGATTTGGTTATTATCTAGCATTAACTTATGCTAGAGAATGGGATAATTTAACACTTCATTTAATAGCAAGAAGACAAAATAAACTTGAAAGCTTAAAAGAAGAGATAAGTAGTTTAGGTAAAAATATAGAAGTAAATCTTGGGATCGGAGATATAAGAGATAAGGAATTTATAAAAGATTTTACAAAAGATTTAGATATAGATATACTTGTTAATAATGCCGGTTTAGCAAAAGGTATAGAAAGTGCGGAAAATACTATATATGATGATTGGAAAGAAATGATAGCTGTTAATGTGGAGGCATTAAGCTTTATTACTCATAGTATTTTACCAAAAATGGTTTTAAAAGGTAGCGGACATATTATAAATATAGGCTCAATCGCTGGGACATATCCATATCCGGGTGGCAATGTATATGGTGCCACAAAAGCATTTGTAAAACAATTTAGCAGGAATTTACGCACAGATTTGTATAACAAAAATATAAGAGTTAGCAATATTGAGCCGGGTTTGTGTGAAGGTAGTGATTTTTCTATTATACGCTTTTATGGAGATTGCAATAAAGCAAAATCTATATACAAAGACACAAAACCACTTCACGCTAAAGATATAGCACAAATAATATTTTGGGTAAGTAATCAACCTAAACATATTAATATTAATTCCATTGAGATAATGCCAACTACACAGGCTAGTGCAGGTTTAAATGTTCATTATAATAAAAATTAGTGTATTTGTTTTTTGAAAAAAATATAAAAATATATTGTTATTTATTTTTTTATGATATAATCCAAAACTCCAACTTAAAGATTGGATCTTTAGCTCAGTTGGTTAGAGCACTCGGCTCATAACCGAGTGGTCGTAGGTTCAAGTCCTACAAGATCCACCATTGTTTTTAACATTCTACACATTTATATTAAATTACTAACCTTACATTTAGAATATAAAGATATTATTATAGAGTTATTTAAAAATGGAGATTTTCATGCAAGAAGTAACTAGTAAAAACTTTTTAGATTCTATACAAGATGGTATTGTGATTGTTAATATTGGGGCTAGTTGGTGTCCTGATTGTAGATTTATTGACCCTATCATGAAAGCATTAGAAACTGAATATAACGATAAAATAAAGTTTTTTAAGGTTGATTTTAGTAAAGAAGAGCAATTAAAAGATACCTTGCAAATTAAAAGGATTCCAACACTTATTTTTTATAAAGATGGAAATGAAATAGCAGAGCGTATTGTAGAACCAAAGAGTCAAGCAACTATTGAAGAAGTGATTAAAACGATATTAAAATAATCATTTATAGTGATATTAAACACCAAAATACATTAATTTTTAGGTATAATTTATTTTATCACTTTGATGGAGTTAATAATGAGTTTTAAAACAATATGTTGTAGTACATTAATTTGTTCTATGTCTATGTTTATATATGCTAAGACAGCAAAAGATATCGCTGATTCAATGTTTAGTAAATTACAAAAACAATCAAATATATCATATACTTGTAATGGTGATGACAAAAATACTACTTGCACGGCAAAGTATATACCCATAGAAGAAATATCATTAAATAATGTAGTTTTAAATGTTGTTTCAAGTAATAATTCATACAAAATAAAAACACATTTTGATGTAGGATATCCTAAAGATTTAGGTATATATGATGAAATAAGGCTTGATAAAGTAAATTGTGATATATCTTATACAGCAAGAGGCATTGTATTAAATTCAGACATTACATGTAATGCTTTATCGCCATCTTATTCTTTTAAAATAAAAAATATAACAGATATAGAATCTAAAAGTTTCAGCAACAAAGATATTGCTACTATTTTTGATGAATTTGAAGATATAGAAGATTCTATGCCAATAATACAAGATTCAATTGATGAATATTATACGAAATTTTTAAATAAATATGGCATTAATATAAAGGAATTTTATTTTGAATTAAAAGGTAATAAGCTTGGTGATAAAATATTTAAAATAATCAAGTATAATGATAGCGAATACACAAAGGAACAATATATAGCTTCAGTTAATATGGGTGTTTCTATGGTGCCTGTAAGTCTTGCTAATGAAAAAAGTATATCTCAAAATGCCATTACTCAATTAAGCAAATTAGCCACTGCCGTTGGGGATTTATTAACCTCTAAAAAGCAATATGTGTCAGTTAGATTTACAAAAAAGACTAATTCTGTGTTAAATTCACATGATTTAATTAAAATATTTGATGAACCATTAAATTTATTTAAATACATTGATGAATATAATATTTCTATTATATCAAGGTAACATTATAGTATAATATGCTAGATTCTAATATAGATATAAAACTAGATAGCACAAGAACAAAAGGTGATTATTATGAAAAAATAGCCATGCAATACCTTGTGAGCATAGGTTTTAGTTTTATGGCAAAAAATTTTTATACTAAATATGGTGAGATTGATCTAGTTATGAAAAAAGATTCTATATTGCATTTTATAGAAGTTAAATCATCGTCTTGTCTAAATCCATTATTAAATATTACCCCTAAAAAACTTCAAAGATTAACAAAGGCTATACATGTTTTTATTGCGAATCAAGGTATAGATTGTGATTTTTGTATAGATGCTATAAGCATCTATAAAGATAATATAAGTTTTATTGAAAATATAACATTTTATATATAGAAATGAGTTGTATTAATAAAATATTGAGTGTTTAAATCTAAAGCATATAAATTAACAATTCTATTGTTTATGTTAATTTATACTATAGATTTCATTATTTTTCAATAGCAAGAACGCCACTTCGTATAATTTCTTTTGGCATAAAGTTATTTAGTGATTTTATAATATCTTGTATTGTCTGTGTGTCTGCACTAATGCTAAATACTATATTTTTTTCACTCCAACTCACAATTTTTCCGCCAGATGAATTAATCAAGGCACTAATTGCTCCAATTTTTTCGTTATTTTCAAATTTTACAAGCATTATTTCTTGTGTAATAATATCATTGTTTTCCACTACATTTAATACAGGTATAATTTTATGTAGTTGTTTGATTATTTGTTCAAGCACTTTTTCATCACCTCTAGTTGATATTGTAATTCTTGATAAATTATTATCTGGTAATGGTGCAACCGTAAGACTATCAATGTTATATCCTCTACCAGCAAATAATCCAGAAATTCTTGCTAATACACTATGTTCATTTATAACCGTAATACATATAATTCTTTTTTGCATAGTCTATCCCTTATTCTAATATCATTTTGTAAAGTGGGTTTCCACCTGGCACCATAGGCAATACTATTTCATCTTTATCTATTGCAACATTTATTATACTAACCTTTGGACTTTCAATAGCATCTTTTAAGGCTTTTTTAAATTCTTCTTTTGTGGTTGCTTCTAATCCCAATGCACCAAAACTTTCTGCTAACAATTTAAAATTTGGTTGCGTAAGTAAAACATGTGATAATCTTTTTTCATAAAAGAATTCTTGCCATTGTTTAACCATACCTAAATATCCATTATTTAGTATTATGTTAATAGTTTTAATATTAGACTCTACGCAAGTCATAAGCTCTTGTATATTCATTAATATGCCACCATCACCACTAAAACTCACAGCATATTTTTGTTGTTTAGAATCCTTATATATTTCTTGTAGCGCAAAGAAAACACCCATATTTGCAGGCATTCCAAACCCCATAGTTCCAAGCCCACCACTTGTTATAAATTGTCTTTTAGATTTAAATGGATAAAATTGTGCTACCCACATTTGATGTTGTCCCACATCAGTAGTAATAATTGCATCATTACCTAATATTTTACCAACCTCTTCAATTATCCATTGTGGTTTTAACGATTGTTGTAAATTACAATCTGTTAGCCTTGTTTTATTTATATTTTGTTTAGATTCTATGGAATCTTGATATTTTAATGGATGAGCATTACTCCATTTTTTTAGTTTTAAGATCCATGCTTCTCTTTCATTTCTAACTTCTTTTGATAATTCTTTATCTTGCAATTCTTTTATTAATTCTTGCAATACAAGTTTTAAATCTCCAACAATAGGGTAATTTACATCAATTATTTTTCCAATAGAGCTAGGATCAATATCAATGTGTGCTATTTTTGCAAACTTTGCAAATTCACTAACTTTTCCTGTTACCCTATCATCAAACCTAGCCCCAAGACTAATTAACAAATCACATTCGCTTGTAGCCATATTAGCAGCATATGTCCCGTGCATACCAAGCATACCCAAAAAATTATTACTACCTTGAGACATACCTCTAGCCATTAGTGTTTCAACACTTGGAATCTGGGTTATATCTAAAATTCTTTTTATTTCATCATAGCTGTTTGATATAACAGCTCCACCACCAATGTAAAAAAGTGGATTATTTGATTCTAATATCGCTTGTGCTAATTTTTTTATCTGCCTTAAATTTCCTTTTATATTTGGTTTATAACTTGATAATGAGATGCTATTTGGGTAATTGAATTCCCCAACTTGAGCACTAATATCTTTTGGCAAATCTATTAAAACAGGTCCTGGTCTTCCACTTTTTGCTATATAGAATGCTTCCTTTAATATTCTTGGTAACTCTTTAATACTTTTTACAAGGTAGTTATGCTTTGTGCATGGACGAGATATTCCTACTGCATCTATTTCTTGAAACGCATCTGTTCCTATTTGTGTTAAAGGTACTTGACCGCTTATTATAACAAGCGGTATAGAGTCTGTAAATGCAGTAGCAATACCTGTTACCGCATTTGTAAATCCGGGACCAGAAGTAATTATTGCTACACCAACCTTACCAGATGCCCTTGCATATCCATCAGCTGCATGGACTGCTGCTTGTTCATGTCTTGTTAAAACATGACGAAAATATTTTTGTTTATAAATTTCATCATAAACATTTAATACAGCCCCACCGGGATAACCAAAAATTACTGAAACATTTTCTAAATGTAATGCTTCAACAAGCATCATTGACCCATTCATTCTTTGACTTGACATGGAACTCCTTTTTTATAATTAATGTTTGAGTTAAAGTTATATTATAACAATTTTTAACAATTATTATGACTTAGTTTGATATGTTTTGTTGCTTAATTTTAGTTTTATATTTTATTATATCTATGTGCAATCAAAAATGCACTATAAGCAATATACTATTTTAGTTAATCTTATTGATTTTTAAGCATTATATTTATATGTATCTTATAAAATTATAGTAATTTTATATCAATTGGTTATACTTTTAATTTTTTCTTCAACACTCTTGATTACCCAATTTGGGGTGCTTGCACCAGCACTAATTCCACATATTTGCTTATTTTTAAACCATGACAATTGTATATCATTTTCATTTTCAACCAGGTAACTATCTTTACAATGGTTTTGTGCTATATAAAAAAGCTGTTTTGTGTTTGATGATGTTTTCCCTCCTACAATAATCATAATATCTGCTTTTTGACTTAGGTTTCTTGTCGCTTCTTGATTTTCAAATGTAGCATTACATATTGTATTGAAAACTCTTACTTCTAATGTATTTGCTATAAGATATTGCACTATATGTGAGAATTTGTCAATTTGTTTTGTTGTTTGAGATACTACTGCTATCTTTTTTGGTATTTTATCTATTTTTTTAAGCATATCAATATCACTTATTACAATTGGTGGTTTTATGCTATAACTCATAACGCTTTTTACTTCGGGATGATTAAAATCTCCAAAAATAATTATAGAGTAACCTTCTTTACTCATTTTTTCTACAATCTTTTGTGGTTTTGTAACAAATGGGCAAGTAGCATCTGTAATTTCAACATCTTTTAGTTTCAACATTTCAAGGTTTTGTTTTGTGATACCATGTGTTCTTATAATGACACTTTTGCTTTCACCTAGATTTTCAATATCTTCTTGCACTTTTACGCCAAATTGATTTTGTAAGCGTTCAATTTCAAGTGGATTATGTATAAGTGGTCCTAATGTTAATGTGTTTGGATTTGATTTTGCAATTTTTTCTGTAATTTTTATAGCCCTTTTAACACCAAAACAAAACCCATATTTTTCTGCTAATAATACCTTCATAAAATTCTCCTAATAATTTATATAATAGTAACGCAAAAAATGCAAACAATTTACTTTATAATAAATAAATAGTTTTGCTATAATAATAAATTTACAAAGAGGATATATGAAATTATTGTTTATTAATATATTAATTGCATTTGCTATCCAGCAAATAATGGCAAACTCCGTAGATTCTATCAATAGTGAAGATACCATATATAAACAAGAAGAACAATTTATGACAGAAAGAGAATATGGAAGTTATTTATATAATGATCCAAGAGGCATAAGCTGTAAGGTGTGTCATGGAGAATATGGAAAAGGATTGCATATAGCAACATATAGCCATAGAGGCATAACAAAAGAAATTAAAGCACCAGATATTACAAATATTGATGAACAAAAGTTTAAAAAAGCTTTGCAACAATCAAATGGAGTTATGCCAAAGTATTATTTAACAGATTCTGAAATAAAGGCAATTTATTATTATATAAGTGAATTAAAATAATTCAATAAACTACATAATGACTTAACTATTAAAATATAGATAAACTATATTAAATTATTTTGCTTCTTCTAACTTACGCAATGCACCAGCCATCATAGATGTATCACTTGATGCATCTTCAAGTAATTTTTTAGCTTGTTCTAATGCTTTTGATATTTTACTATCTCCTTCATGGATACATACCGCACCATCAACTAAAACACTAATTTTATTATTACTAATTGATACATGTCCCCAATTTATAGCTACTAAATCATGTCCAGAATCAGAACGAATGTCAATTATGCCAGTTTGCAACAACGCCAACATATCACAATGCCCAAATAAAACGCCAAATTCACCATCTTTACCCGGTAAATAAACGGAGGTAATTTTACCATTGAAAATTTCACCATAAGGAGTAACAATATCTAATTGAAGTTCTTGCATAGTATTTCCTTATTTTTGTTTCATATCCTCTGCTTTTTGAAGCACTTCTTGTATATTACCAACCATATAAAAAGCATTTTCTGGAATATGATCGTATTTTCCCTCTAAAATACCCTTAAATCCTTCAAGTGTTTCTTGCAGACTAACATATTTTCCCGGACTACCTGTAAAAACTTCGGCAACAAAAAATGGCTGTGAAAGAAATTTTTCAATTTTCCTTGCTCTTTCAACAACCCTCTTATCTTCTTCTGATAATTCATCCATACCAAGAAGTGCAATAATATCTTGCAAGTCTTTATATTTTTGCAATACTTGTTGTATCCCCGTTGCTACTTTATAATGCTCCTCTCCTATTACTTGAGGATCAAGGATTCTTGAGCTAGAATCAAGTGGATCTACAGCGGGATAAATACCTTTTTCAGCAATTTTTCTGTTTAAAACCGTTGTTGCATCAAGATGTGAAAAAACAGATGCAGGTGCAGGGTCTGTCAAGTCATCAGCTGGAACATATACGGCTTGAACAGAAGTTATAGAGCCATTCTTTGTTGAGGTAATGCGTTCTTGTAATTTACCCATTTCACTAGCAAGGGTTGGTTGATAACCAACAGCGGATGGAATTCTACCTAAAAGAGCAGACATTTCAGCACCAGATTGAGCATAGCGGAAAATATTATCAATAAACATTAGCACATCTAATCCCATTTCATCTCTAAAGTATTCTGCCATAGTTAAACCTGTAAAAGCAATACGATTTCTAGCACCTGGTGGTTCATTCATTTGTCCATAACAAAGAGCAACTTTATCTAACACCCCACTTTCTTTCATTTCATGATACAAATCATTACCTTCTCTAGTTCTTTCACCTACACCAGCAAAAACAGAGTATCCACTATGTTTATATGCTACATTATGAATTAATTCCATAATAACAACAGTCTTGCCAACACCAGCACCACCAAATAATCCCACTTTACCACCTTTTGAATAAGGAGCAAGTAAATCCACAACTTTAATTCCTGTTTCAAACATTTCTGTTTTTGTGCTTTGATTGTCAAACGCAGGAGACACTCTATGAATTGGCCATTTAATAGATGCTTGGACAGGTTCTCCGTCATCTACAACTTCACCTACAACATTAAAGATTCTACCAAGAACTTGTTCTCCAACAGGAACTTCTATCATTGCACCTCGTGCAACAACTTCTTGCCCTCTAGTTAAACCTTCTGTCATATCCATAGCAATAGTTCTTACAACATT
>JARIAP010000085.1 GCA_029257755.1 Helicobacter sp. | reverse complement strand
AGCAAGAAAAGAATATAAACAAAAAATAGATAAACTTAGAAATGATGTAAAATAGGCATTCATTATTCACAAATATCATAAATGCAAATGTAATTTTGCATTTATAAATACACAATATTATAATACTAACAATTATAATGCACTCAAAATAAAGTTGATAAAATAAACTATTAACATAAAAAGGGTATTATTAAGCAGAATGGAGAAAATAATGCAAGATTGTGGTTTAGAAATCAATAAGATTTATAATGAAGATTGTATGATTGGAATGAAGAAAATCAAAAATAATTCAACGCCCTTCATTTTAACCGACATACCCTATGCAGCTGTTAATAGAGTTAGCAATGGACTAAGAAATCTTGATAAACGATACGCAGATATTATAACATTTGATTTAAATGCTTTTCTTAGTGAATTACATAGAATAATGTCTAATAGCATTGTAATATTCTGTGGCAAAGAACAATTTAGTTTCATTTTTAAATTTTTTACTTCTAAAGCAGGGACAACTCGCCCAATAATCTGGGAAAAAACAAATCCAAGCCCAATGAATGGAAAACATGTATATTTAAGCGGTGTAGAAATGGCTGTATGGTTTAAGAAAAGTGGAGCAAAAACTTTTAACGCATATTGTAAAAACACGGTTTTTAGGTATCCAAATGGAAAGAGTAAATTGCACCCAACAGAAAAAAACCATAAATTATTAGAAGATATTATCCTAGATAATACAAATGAGCAAGATATAGTATTTGATCCATGTGCAGGTAGTGGAGCACATTTATTAGTAGCAAAAAACTTGGGTAGAAAGTTCTTAGGCTTTGAGCTTGATAAAGAAGCAGCAAATATAGCTATTAATCGCATATTATAATCATTCACATTTTAAATATTTCTTAATATCTTGAGTATATTGTTTTAACTCATCATATGTGCCATAATAGCATTGTGTTTTGGAAACTAGCATAGAAACATTAATAGGCAAAAAAGCAGAACCATGGATATCTCCTAAAGAACTTTTATTATTTAGCTTAAGCTTTTTAAGGCATTCATCTATATTATCATGAAGATAGCTTATTAATTGCTCTTTTGATATTATAAGAATGTTATCTGGCATATATGCAATATCTGTGTTATTGTCAATATATAATTTATTATTGTAGAATAGGATAATGATGGCATCTAAATAATTATCCTGAAAATACTTTCCTACTTTATCAACCCTATATCCATAAGTAGATTCAAATTTTTGAAACATAGGAATGTTTGAATAGGATATATTCTTAATACCCAAAGAATAAGCTGATACAAAATCCAAGCGTAAATCACCCCACTTAGCAAAATCCTGTGAATATTGCACATCAACCTTTATATTATTTTTACCCAATCTTAAATCTACCGCTGTTATATTTTCAATATTATTTTGTTCTGCATATATACCAAAATCTTGAAATATTTTTATGCTTAATTTTTCTACACAATCTGTTTGACTTTTGCGATAATTTGGCACTCAAATCCTTATATTTTTTATAACTATTCTTTAATTATAGCATATTCTTATATATTTTATTTTTAATAGAATAAGAATTGCAAAGGTTGGAAAAACAATTAATTGAATAATATAGACACATAGTTTAGAATCAACCACAAGATATAATACTTGGATTTTTGATTCTAATTAATCTAATGCAATTTATATAGTTTTGTTTATCAAATTTATAGTTATTGCATCATTACTATTAATTAACTTTCTATAAAAACATATTTTATTATTAATTAAACTATAAAATACTTTTTATTTTTAATAAAGAATTCATAAAATTTTTAGTTATTTTATGGCTTGGTTTTTCTTGTAAAATAGAAAATACCATTAAATATTGTATAAGTTAAGTTATATAACAATTGTATTTATAAATGTTGATTGATATAATTTATTTGCAAAATAAAATCACAATAATTACTCATATGATACATATAATATCTAAATATTGAATAATTGATAAATTTTTAAAAATTTTTATTTTAATATTATTAAAAAAATATATAAATTTTACATAGTTTATAATATATGCTATTTGTTTTTATGGAATCTGGGAGATAAAATATGATAAGTTATATAAAAATCATAATGTTTCTTGTATAAAAGCTTATATAAAAAATAAACATAGTAAATAATAAAATAATAAAATAATAAATATATTATTCATTGTTAATTATAAATACTAATATGATAGATTCTATGTTAAGCTAAAATTTATAAAGTATCTATATTAATGAAATATTTTATTTAATATAATTTTCTATCTTTTACATATAAATTCAAGTTGAGTAAAAAGAGATAGTTTCATATTATTTGATGATACAATAGGAGTTTGAGTTTTATTTAATAAAACCATATAGGAATCTCTATTCATTGTCATATAATTTTTTTGCACAGGAAGTATTGCCTGTCCAAAATTAATTTTACCTATATAGCAACTTGTTTTTAAGTTTTCATTATATTGACTTATTAAATCATTTGCTTGTTTTAATGCCATCTGTCTTAATTCTGCTTCATATTTTTGTTGTTCTTGTTGCGACAAAGCAAAATCAAGAGAGCCAAAAGAAATATCCAAAAATTCACTAGAATCAATAATTTCTAAAATTTTATTAAAGAATTTTGTATATGTATCATATTGAGATTTATCCATTTCACATTTTATATTTAGTTGGATTTTATAGCCTCTACTATCTCCTTTTTCATAATTATTAGTATAATTAGGTGTAAAAACATAAGAATTATTTTTACAAATATTTTCATTTTCTTGTGTAAGTTTTATAATATTATTTAAAGTTTGTGTTATATTGTCTCTTTGAATTGGAGATATTGATTGTAAATTATGCAATGTATTGCTTTCTAGTATATTTAAAGAAGTTTTTATTAATGAAGATTCTATGTCTTTTGATACATATATATTTTGCTCTATTTTTAAATCATCTTTATTAGTTAAATTATTTATGAAATTATCTTTATGTGAAAATTTTTGAATAACAAAAATATCAAAAACAATTCCTCCAACAAATAATAACAATAAAATAACAAAAGCACCTATAAATTTTACCCAACGCATTTTATATCCTTAAATAGAAGTTTCTAAAAGCAAATTTAATATTTATACAAATATCTAAAATATAAATAAGTTTAGTTTAATATGGCAACCCTTGAAGGATTTGAACCTCCGTTTCCACCGTGAAAGGGTGGTATCCTTGGCCACTAGATGAAAGGGTCAAACTCTTTAATTAATATAATATAATCAAAATAAATAAAAACTATAAGTTTAAACAAAAATAGTAACTAGAAAATAAATAAGAACAATCAAAAAGGTTAATTATTAAATATTCATATGACTTAATCATAAATAACCAAATTAAACATTAATACAAAAAAATAGTTTTTTTATCTTAGATTTATTAAAATCAAAAAAAATATGTAATATAATTATGCTACCAAACTATTGAAAGGATAGAATATGAAAAAAATGTTGCCATTAATGGTTGTTTTAGGTTTAGGTAGTTTTGCTTTAGCCGCTAGTGATCCAGCTGCTATAATTGCTAAGCAATGCAAAACTTGTCATGGTGCTAAAATGGAAAAATCTTATTTAAACAAAACTGCTGTTGTTAATACACTTAGTAGCGAAGAAATTAAAAAAGATTTATTAGGATACAAAGCAGGAACCCTTAATAGATATAAAATGGGTGCTCAAATGAAAGCACAAACCGCTAAATTAAGTGAAGAAGATATTGAAGCTTTAGCAAAACATATTCCTACGCTTAAGTAATTCTATATAAAAATATCTTGTTTCTAATAATGTTGAAACAAGATTCAATAATTTTAAGTAATACATTTAATTAAATTAAATACTACAATTTTTAAAAACAATTACAAATAAATGCAATTCTTAATACTTTTTATATACACTAATTGTATTTTTAAATTATAAATATGGTTAAAAATAGTCATGGATTTTCTTAGATTTGATATTTTAGATTTTGATTTTATAATTGATATTTTACCGATATTTTGGAAGGCACTTGTTTTAACACTTAAAATATCACTATATGGTATTATTGGGGCTATAATTGTAGGATTTTTATCTTCAATTATAATTTATTATAGTATTAAACCATTTACTTGGATTATAAATATATACATAGAAATATCTAGAAATACACCTTTAATAATACAATTATTTTTCTTGTATTTTGGCTTATCATATTGGATAGAAATACCAAATTTTTGGTGTGCTGTTATAGGTGTTATTTTTCTTGGTGGAAGTTATATGGCAGAATCCTTTAGATTAGGACTTCAATCAGTAAAAAAATCACAAATAGAATCAGCTTTATCACTTGGTTTTAGCAATTTGCAAATATTATGTTTTATTATATTTCCACAAAGCATACCATTAAGCATACCATCAATTTGTGCTAATGTTTTATTTTTAATTAAAGAAACTTCAATTGTAGGAATAATAGCACTTGAAGATTTAATGTCAGTTGCTAAAGAAGTAATTGGTAATTATGGACAAACAAACGAAGCATTATTTTTACTTGTATGCTCTTATTTAATAGTTTTATTGCCATTAAGCATTATATTTTCATTTTTAGAAAATACTTATAGAAAAAACTTATAAAATATAGAATATTTTACTAATATAATTATAAAATAGATTATAATTATTATATAACTTTCAAGAAAATATTATTTTATAATCCCATCTTACCCGGATTTAAAATATTATTTGGATCAAATGCGTTTTTCAAATTTCTAAATAATTGCATTTCTTCTTCACTAAAAGCTAGATTCATAAATGGTGCTTTTGCTAAACCAATTCCATGTTCTCCGCTTAAAGTGCCTTCTAAATCTACTGCAATTTTAAAAATTTCTGTAATTGCTTCATGCCCTTTATCTAAATCTTGTAGATTCTCAACCATAACATTTGTATGCACATTACCATCTCCTGTATGACCAAAACATGGAATCTTAAAGCCATATTTTTTGCTAACTTCATCAATGCCTCTAAGTAAATCAGGTAATTTTGAACGAGGCACGGTAATATCTTCATTAAGCTTTTTTTTACCATAAATGCTAATACTTTGACTTGCATTTTTTCTTGCAAACCATAAATCTTCACCCTCTTTAGAATCTTTTGCAATTTTAAACTCTATACATCCATTTTCTATAAATTTTGTTTCTATTTGTTTTAATTGATATTTAATTTCTTCTTCTAAATTACCATCAACTTCAGTAATTAATATCGCACCAGCTTCAATTGGCAGACCTTTATTAAATTTTTGTTCTACAGCTCTAATTGTCAAATTAT
>JARIAP010000065.1 GCA_029257755.1 Helicobacter sp. | reverse complement strand
GATAAAAATAAAAAATACTTATGACAAAAGAATAAATGTTATGATTGAAAGCTTTAAAAAATCCGGATGGGATATGTATAAGCCACAAGCTAGTATGTTTATATGGGCAAAGATTCCAGAGAAATGTATTCATTTAGGTAGCCTTGAGTTTTCTAAGAGATTATTGCAAGAAGCAAAAATAGCAGTAAGTCCGGGAATTGGGTTTGGTAATCACGGCGAAGGATATGTTCGCATTGCAATAATAGAAAATGAAAAAAGAATTAGACAGGCAGCAAAGAATTTAAAAACATTTTTAAAACAATTTTAAATTCTAATAATGATTTTTAAAACACTATATACTAAATTGTTTATATATATGATATAATAAACAAATGATGAAACTAAAAGGATTTTGTTATGAAAAAAGTTTTACTTCTTGGAGCTGGATATGGCAATATGGGGTTGCTAACAAGCATAAATAAAGATGTGTTTTCACAGGCACAATGGACAATTGTAAATAATAACTCATACCATTATAAAACAATATCATTACATGATGTTGCAACCGGAAAGCATGATAAAAGTATGATATTTTCTCTTAAAGATGTAATTGATGATAGAGTAGAAATAATAGAAGACACCATTACTCAAATAGAATCTAAAATTGTAAAAGGTAAAAATAGAGAGTATGAATATGATTATCTTGTTGTAGGGCTTGGATTTAGCCCTGATAGTTTTGGGATACCGGGCGTTGGGACATATACTAAAAGCATTACTTCATATGATAGTGCTAAAGAAATCCAAAAAAACATAGAAGACAAACTACAATCATACTTAAATGGTAAAGATAACAATGATTTATCATTTGTTGTATGTGGAGGTGGATTTACAGGCATTGAATTTGCAGGCTCATTAGCACAAGAAGTAAAAAAGCAGTGTAGTATAAGAGGGATAGATTTTAGTTTAGTTAAAATCTATTGTATAGAGGCAATGCCAAAAATATTACCTATGTTTAGCGAAAATCTTATGCAAATTGGTTTAAAGAGATTAAAAGATTTAAATATTAATGTTCTCACAAATTCAAAGATTCTAGAATGTAAGCAAGGTTGCGTTGTGATAGAACAAGAAGAAGGACAAAAAGATATTATTGCTAATACAATTATTTGGACAGCAGGTGTTAAGGGTAATGAAGTAATTGCTAACTCACCATTTTTTAAAAGTGGTAGAAGTAAGGTTGAAGTAGATACATGGCTAAAACCTATAAATCAAGAAAATGAGATGAATAATATATTTGTTATAGGTGATTGCTCTGCTTTAAAAGATTCTCAAAGTGGCAGATTTTATCCACCTACTGCACAACTTGCAAAACAACAAGGGGAATATATAGCACAAATATTAGAATTAATTATACATGCAGATAACAAAAATGAAACAATAGATAAAAATGTGATTCCACAATTTGAATTTAAGTCTCAAGGTAGTATATGTTCAATTGGATCTGGTTATGCAATAGGGCTTGTAGGAAACAAAGAAGTTAGTGGTTTTATTGGAAATACAATCAAGTGGGTTGTAGAATCACAATGGAATTATCAACTTGGTGGATTTAGTGCAGTATTTAAGGGTGATTAATATAGATTTTTAAATACATAATTGCAAGAATAATAAAATCTAAATTAGAATTGCATTAGATTATAATACATAAAAAACATAAATTTATATGTGCTGTTTTACCTGTTATTATATTTTACTATGCAATTTTATTTGTTTTATTTTAAAAAAATATAATAATTTTGTTATAATTACAATATTTATATATCAAAACAATATAAATTGTTTTGGTTTGACATTACTACATTAATATTAAGGATATAAAATGCAAAAATGTGAAAATAAATTTAATTTCATTAAGTTGATGCCTTGCTTAGCTCTTGGTGCATGTTTAGCTTTACCTGTTTCAAATATATATGCAGAGGGATTTAACTTGAAATCAGAATCGCAACAAGTAACTAGAAAACCAATTAACATTTTGGGTGATTGGCATATTAGTATTATAGAGATTGATGGAGCTTTTATGAGAGTTCCAGAACATGCTGAAGGTGCATATTTGCAAATTAGTAACAATAATATTGCAGGTGTTGTAGGTTGCAACAACTTTATGTTACCTTATATGTCAAGTATAAATCCACAACAAATAACAATTAGCGATGGAGCTACTACAAGAAAAATGTGCCATCCAGAAGAAGTTATGAAATTTGAGGATTCTTTTTTAAGATTATTGAATGGTTCTTTTATGATTGAAAAGAATTTTGAGGGGATAACTCTTGTTCGCGATAATATAAAAATTCATCTTGTAAGATAATAACATTTTAAATATTACAATATAATCATTTTAAATTATTTGTTTAATTACTTAATTAAATAATAGCAAAATGCTATATAAGACATTATTTTAAAGCTTTAAGGAATATAATGCGGACACATTATAACGCAGATTTAAGTTCAAAAGATATAGGTAAAGAAGTTACACTTTGTGGTTGGTGTAATAGTTATAGAGATCATGGTGGTATAGTATTTATTGATCTTCGTGATAAAAGTGGTATTATACAGCTTGTAGCTGATCCAAGTAGCAACGCACATGAAATTGCATCTAGTGTTAGAGATGAATATGTATTGTTTGCAAAAGGTAAGATAAGGGCTAGAGGAGAAGGGCTAAATAACCCAAAGTTAAAAACAGGTGATATTGAAGTAGTATTAGAATCTCTCAATATAGAGAACAAATCTGCAACTACCCCAATTATAATAGGAGATGAAAGTGTAAATGAAGAGTTGCGTTTAAAATATCGTTACCTTGATTTAAGAAATACAAAAAGCCTTGAGATTTTTAAACTTCGCTCAAAAGTAGCAAGTGTAGCAAGAAAATTTCTTGAAGAAAATGGCTTTTTAGAAGTTGAAACTCCAATTTTAACAAAGGCTACACCAGAGGGAGCAAGAGATTATCTTGTGCCTAGTCGTGTGCATGATGGTGAGTTTTATGCTTTGCCCCAAAGCCCACAATTATTTAAACAGCTTCTTATGATGAGTGGCTTTGAGAGATATTATCAAATAGCAAAGTGTTTTAGAGATGAAGATTTGCGTGCGGATAGACAACCAGAATTTACACAAATAGATGTAGAAATGAGTTTTTGCAATGAAAAAGATATTATGAAAATAGCACAAGGTTTAATATTAGAAATATTTAAATCCTGTGGAAAAGAAATTAATTATGAAATACCTTTGATAGATTATAATGAAGCTATGGAATCTTATGGTAGCGATAAACCAGACTTGCGATTTGATATGCCATTAGTTGAGGTTTATGATTTATTTATAGAATCAAGCAATGATGTTTTTAAGCAAATAGCATTAGATTCTAATAAAAATCGTTTTAAAGCCTTATGTGTAGTAGGAGGAGATTCTCATTTTAGTAGAAAAAATTTATTGGATTTAGAAAAATTTGTTAGAAATTTTGGTGCAAAAGGTCTTGCATATATACAGATAAAAGATGAATGTATTGACTTTACAGAAAAAGAAATAGAATTGGGATTAAAAGGTCCCATTGTAAAATTTATAAAACCAGATTTATTAAAAGAGTTGATAAATAGGGTTGGTGCAAAAAAGGGTGATATTATATTCTTTGGTGCAGGTAAAAAGCAGGTAGTTTGGGACTACATGGGTAGATTAAGACTAGAAATTGCATCTCAATTAAATTTAATTGATTCTAATAAACTTAGTTTTTTATGGGTTGTTAATTTTCCTATGTTTGAACAAACCGATGAAGGCATAAAAGCCTTACATCATCCATTTACTATGCCAAAAAATATTGATGAATCAAATATAGAAAAGATAGAATCTATTGCTTATGATATTGTTTTAAATGGAGTAGAACTTGGTGGCGGAAGTATAAGAATACATAAAAGTGATATTCAAAAAAAAGTTTTTGATTTATTGCAAATTAGCGATAAAGAAGCACAAGATAAATTTGGCTTTTTGCTTGAAGCATTGCAATATGGAGCACCACCACATGGCGGTTTTGCTATAGGCTTTGATAGGTTAATAATGCTTTTAAGTGGTGCTTCTAGCATTAGGGAGGTTATAGCATTTCCAAAAACACAAAAGGCTAGCTGTTTGCTTATGGAAGCCCCTAGCATAGTATCACAGGCACAGCTTAATGAATTACATATTAAACTTAACAATATAAAATAAGGAGTTATCATGAAGAAATTATTTTTGATTATTGGAGCACCCGGTAGCGGTAAAACAACAGATGCGCAAAAAATAGCAGAATCTAATGCTAACATAGCACATTATTCTACAGGTGATTTGCTAAGAGCAGAGGTTGCTAATGGTAGCGAACAGGGCAAGTTAATTGAGAGTTTTACAAGCAAAGGAAATCTTGTTCCGCTTGATATAGTTGTTCAAACAATAATAAATGCTATTAATAATTCACCAAAAGATATTATTTTGATTGATGGTTATCCACGAAGTGTTGAACAAATGATAGAGCTTGATAAAGTTTTACAACAAGATTCTAAAGTAAAGCTATTAAGTGTTATTGAAGTGCAGGTTAGCGAAGAAGTTGCTAAAGATAGGGTTTTAGGAAGAGCTAGGGGTGCTGATGATAACGCAGAGGTATTTAAAAATCGTATGCGTGTTTATACAGAACCTTTAAGTGAAATACAAGAATTTTATAAAAATATGAATATTTTACATGTTGTAAATGGTGAAAGATCCATTGAAGAAATTGTATCTGATATGCGTAATTTTATAGAATCTAAGATTTAGCTAGGTTATTACACTTTTTATATTACTTGCAAATAAGGCTATTAATAAGGTTTAGTATAGTATTGTTTTATGAAATAGGCATTGTTGATGTATATATGTTTATTAATATAGTTTATTAATTTTATAAAATAAAATATTAAGATATATTTTTACTTTAATGAATTAAACAATGTATAACTAGAGTATATAAATAAATTTAATTCTTTATGAATTGATTAATTTACTTGCTTATATTATTTTAGATTAATATTAGCAATGATATTATTTATATTTAACAATTTATTTCATGATGATTCTAAGAAAAAGCACTTAATATAAGGATTAAATATGTCAGAAAAATTACAATTAAAATCGGGCGATATAGCACCAATATTTAGTTTGCCAAATGAAGATGGTGTTGTTATATCATTGCAAGACTTTGTTGGATATACAATAGTGCTTTATTTTTATCCAAAAGATAATACAAGCGGATGCACAACACAAGCACAAGAATTTAGTCAATTATTAGAATCTTTTGAAAAATTAAATACAATAATAGTTGGTATTAGCCCAGATAAAATCCAAACACATAAAAAATTTATTCAATCTAAAGATATAAAAATTATATTGTTAAGCGATGAAGACAAGGGTGTAGCAACTAAGTATCATGCCTATGGGAAAAAAAATATGTATGGTAAAGAGGTATTTGGTATATATAGAAGCACCTTTATTATAAAAGATGGAAAAATTATAGAATCTTTTTATAATGTAAAAGCAAAAGGACATGCACAAAAGATTCTAGATTTTTTAACACAGAGCAACAAGGTATAATATATAAATTTTTTTCAAAGATTACAATGAATATAAATTGAATGTTAATGTAATGTATATTCATTGTTTCTTTAGTATGTTTAAAAGTTAAATGTTATAAATTAAATAAAACTTGTTAAAATACATAGAATCTATTTTAAACAAAAATAAAAGGTATTGTGATGAATGATAAATTAACAAAGTGGGATAAAAAAAGTTGGAGAAATTTTCCAATAAAACAACACCCTATTTATTTAAACAAAGAAGCAATAGAATCTGTAGAGAGAGAATTATCAAGCTTACCGCCATTAGTATTTGCTAAAGAAGCAGATAGCTTGAAAGAAAAAATAGCTAAAGCTAGCAGGGGAGAAGCTTTTGTTTTGCAAGGTGGTGATTGTGCAGAGAGTTTTTCTCAATTTAGTGCTAATTCTATACGAGATATGTTTAAAATTATTTTACAAATGAGTGTTATCTTGACTTTTGCCTCTGGTTGCCCTATTGTTAAAGTTGGTAGATTAGCAGGGCAATTTGCAAAGCCAAGAAGTAGTGATACTGAAACTATAGACGGGGTAACATATCCTAGTTATAGAGGGGATTTAATAAATTCTCAAGAATTAGATAAAAGAGAACCAGATCCATCAAGACTTCTAAAAGGTTATCATCAAAGTGCAAGCACATTAAACCTTTTGCGTGCATTTTCACAGGGTGGCTTTGCTAATTTAGAACAAGTGCATTTTTGGAATTTAGGATTTGTTGCTAATAATAACTTTGGTAGAAAATATGCAGAACTAGCAAACGATATAGCAAAATCATTGCGTTTTATGAAAGCTTGTGGAATTGATACAAACAACACTCGTCAATTAAAAGAAGTATCATTTTACACTTCTCATGAAGCACTTGTATTGCATTATGAAGAGGCTCTTACAAGACAAGATTCTTTAAGTGGGGATTGGTATGATTGCTCTGCACACATGTTATGGATAGGAGAGAGAACAAGAGAAATAGATCACGCACATTTAGAATTTTTGCGTGGTGTTAAAAATCCTATTGGTGTAAAAATAGGACCAAATGCGACTAAAGATGATATTTTAAAAATATGTGATATTTTGAATCCGCTCAATGAAGAGGGTAGATTAAGTTTAATTATTCGTATGGGTGCAGATAAAATAGGAGATAAATTCCCAAAATTGCTACAAGATGTGTGTAGAGATGGTAGAAATATTTTGTGGAGTTGTGATCCTATGCATGGAAATACAAAAGTTGTAAGTAGTGGTTATAAAACAAGGGCTTTTGAAGATATTATAAAAGAAATTGAATGTTTTTTCGCTATACATAAAGCACAGGGTAGTATTGCTGGTGGAGTTCATCTTGAAATGACAGGTGCGAATGTAACTGAATGTATGGGTGGGATTCAAGCTATTAATGAAAATACATTGCATACAAATTATCATACTCAATGTGATCCTAGATTAAATGCTACACAAGCTTTAGAGCTTAGTTTTAAACTAGCACAAACATTACTTGATAGAAACAATAGTTTATAATACTTACTATTTATTGTAATATTTTTCATAATTTATTTGTATTTATTTGTGAATAATTATACTCAAAATATTGCATAATATCATTAGGTATTTTACAAAATAATTAAAAACTTTATATAACATAAAAACAAGAGTAGCTTGTTTATTAATTATTATAAAAGATTTGTATGCGAAAATATATGTTAAAAATTTTTATAACATTAATCAACAATAAATATAAACAATATATTGTAAGCTAGGTTTTATATAATTTTTATATAAAATTATTATTTGTTAAAGTATTAAAATATTTAATATTAACTTATGTATTTATTCTTATGTATGTTATATCTTATATAATCTAGATTCTATTATTGTAAAAATTCATATTATATTATTAAATAATTATTCCATTTTCTACCATATTCTCATAAATTCCTATATTCTATGTTTAAAGGTTAATAATTGTAACATTTTTTCTTTATATATTTTTTATTACAAAGCACTTTATTTTTTTAATCATAAATTCAGTAATTTTTTAATATAATAAAATTTAATATCACAATTATATAAGGTAGTATTATAATGCTTAATTTTAATTATCACAAGTCAAGACAATCAAATAAAACGCTAAAGCAAAAGGTATCTTTGCAAACGAGATTTATGCCATTTGCTTTTAGTATTGTTTGTGCATTTGCAATATCACAGAATCTATATGCTATAGATGATGAAAAAGCAACAGGTGGTAATGCAGCACATACAAGGAGTAATGATGCGGTGCAA
>JARIAP010000057.1 GCA_029257755.1 Helicobacter sp. | reverse complement strand
TATCACTTTATATAAATGAAGTCGGCAGTGAAAATGAGTTAAAAGAAAAAATAGATTCTATATTTATGCCACTAAATGCAAAAAAAGAAAAAATACAAGATTTTGCAAATGAATTTGATTGTATTGTAAAAATATTAAAAGAAAAATATAGTAACATTAATAAATTAACAAGTTATGATGAATTTAAAAATTTTATAGCACAAGAGAGTAAATTAAAAGGTAAGGCTTTGTTTAAACCATTAAGAGTAATTTTAAGTGGTAATGAACATGGTGTTGAACTTGATAAATTATATAATGTTTTGCAACCATATATTTATAAAATTATAAGGAGTTAAGGTGGTTTTAGTATTAAATGCAATAGGAAATATACTTTCAGGAGTTATCACAATATATTGTTTAGTAATTTTTATTAGTGCTATTTTACATATTGCAAGAGCAGATCCATATAGTCAATTAATGGATATTTTAAATCGTTTAACTTACCCTGCATATAATCTAGTGAAAAAAATTGTTAAGACAGAGTTTAATGGGTTAGAATTTGCACCTTTTATATTGATTTTAATATTGCAATTTATCAAATTAACTTTAGTGCAACTTTTATTAAATTTTAATTAAAGAATTGACATGAAATATTTTATTACTTTTTTATTAAGCATATATTTTTTGTATGCAGATAGTATAATAGACTTTGGAAAACAAGAAACAAAACAATATAAGCCTTATGAACAAAAAACAAGTAATAATAAAGAAAAACAAAGTTATAATCAAAACAAAAATATAGACAATAAACCTTATAATAACTTTACACACAACAAATCACAAACAAAAATAAGCAACACAAAACAAACATATACAAAACACAACTTAAAAGGTAATGACTTTTTTAATCACTACATACAAGGAAGACCTAAGGGAATTGTGCGTGATTTTTATATATGGCAATATCTCAATGAAAACAAACTAAATGCAACACAAATAAATCAAGCATATAAACTTTTAAATGCGAAAAATCCATACTTACAAAAAACACTTAAAAAATTAGGTAAAACAGAGAAAATGCCAAGAGATATTGAATGTGCAAATATGAATATAAAAACTGCTTTAACACAAGATAATGCTTGTCTTGTTATATCTGTTAGAGGTAGATTATCAGCATTTAAGACACTCCCAGAAAGAGATAGAAATGCAGTAATAACAAGACTTGAAAAAACACATAAAGATACAATACAAGCAATAAAAATTTTATCAAACAGCAATAGAACTAGTAAGCTTTTTGAGGCAAATTCTATTGTGTTTGCTATGGTATATCACGCATTAAGCATAGATGAAAAAAATAAAATTCATAGTAATAATCCTGCAAAAGATTTCAAAAAATTAAGCGAATATAATACACAAGGTTTTTATAATATTTTAAATTCTATTGTTCTTGATTCTAATTTAATGCATCTTAAAAAAATGTTATTACAAAGCAATATTACAAAAGCCCCGCATAATACTTTATTTTTACTTGGAATCAATGAATTAAGATTTGGTTCTAAAGACAAAGCTATGGAGTATTTTAAAAGAGTTAAAGATAAAACTACAATTGCATTTTTTATTGATAGAGCAATTTTTTGGCAGTATCTAGTAAGCAATGATAAAAAATATTTAGAAGAATTATTAAAAAGTAAAAATGTTAATATATTTAGTATTTATGCTTCACAAAAATTAGACAAAAAACCTAAATACACAATAATAAATAATTTACCATCTCTTGCACTAGATAATCCACCATTTGACATTAGAGATCCTTATATATGGCAAAATATTTCACAAACGATGTTGCAAACAAGTGATCCTACCAAATTAGCTAAGGTTATTCCATATTTTTCATATAAAGATACAATGCCACAATTAGCATATCTTATGCAAAAGATTGACAAATATGCAACTAATTATTATATTGCCCCATATGAAGGTTTAGTTAAATGGAATTCAAAAGAAGAGCAAAGCTTAGTGTTTTCAATAGCTAGACAAGAAAGTTATTTTATACCAACTTTAATTTCAAGATCATTTGCACTTGGTATAATGCAAATAATGCCAGCAAATGTAAAGCCTTTTGCAAAAGAAATGGGTAGAAATGATATTGAATATAATGATTTATTTGATCCAAAAACATCATTAGAAATGGGAAGACATTTTATAAAGCAATTACAAAGAGAATATAAGCATCCTATGTTTGTAGCTTATGCCTATAATGGTGGTCCGGGGTTTTTAAGAAGACTTCTAAAAAAGAATGAGTTGTTTTTGAAAAATAGAAATTATGAACCATGGCTTAGCATGGAATTAATACCGCTTGAAGAGACAAGATTATATGGTATGAGAGTTTTAGCAAATTTTGTAATTTATGAAAAATTGTTTGGAAAAGATATAGATTTAGAAAATTTACTTAAACAAACTCTTATATATGAGAATCATAATATTTCAAAATAAAAATATTGCTATAATTTCTGTAAAATTTAACAAAAATGTTAAATAGCTTTTAAATATTAGCTAATATAACAAAAATATTTTATATAAATGAGGAAAATATGAAAAAATATGTTTTATATATAATCTTTGTAGGTTTTATAAATTTGTATGCTGATACAAATCAAACAACAATAATAGAGGGATTTAAAACACCACAATCAATAGCTGCTACAAATCTAAACATTTTTGTTAGCAATATAGTGGAAAATTATCAATCAGCAAAAAATGGAACTGGTTTTATTAGTAAGCTTGATAGAATGGGAAAAATTATTGATATGCAGTTTATAGGAAACTTAAATGCACCATATAGTATGACAATAATTGATAACATAATTTATGTAACAGATATAGATTCTATCAAAGCATTTAATTTAATGACAAAAAAACAAGTTTTAAATTTCCCAATTAGTGGTGTTAATTCTCTTAGCGATATAATACAACTAGATAATAACACATTGCTTGTATCAGATAAAGAAACAGGGCTTATATTATTAGTGAATCTAAAAAAGAAAAATTATCATACTTTTGTTGCAATTGAAAATAGCTTAGGAAATATAAACAATATAGCTATAGATGATAGATTTTTATATGCCACAACATTTAATAAACAAAGGAATATCTCTAGCATTTTGCGTATTAATCTTGAAACAAAAGAAGTTAATGTTATAAAAGAATTTAATGAAAATATAAATGGTATTGTGATTACAAAAAATGGTGGAATTATTATTTCTAGTTGTGGCAAAGATAATAAAGAAGGTAAGTTATATAAGATAACAAAAAATGCAAAAGTTTATGAAATAGATTTAGAAGAAGAATTGCAAGGACCAGCTAAATTTTATCTTGATGGCTTTGTGCTTTGGATACCAAATAGCTTTAACAATAAAATTTATAAAATTATTGCAAATAATAAAACATAATAACTATTTTATACATTAAAACTTAACAATAGTAATGTTAAATATATAAATTATTCTTATTTGTATAATATATATTACATTTGATATAAGTAATTATTTATATATTTACTTATGTTTAGATTTAATTCAAAGTTTTTATTATTTTGATGCTTTTATTTTATCTCTAAAATATCTTATTTATTTAATAATTATATGCTGAAATAACTTAATATTATTAAAATACATAAAATATATTTACTTATAAGCTTATATTTTTGGAGTCTTGCTTTGATAGCTTAAACATATGCTGTATTTATGTATGTTTTTTGATATAGGTTAATTATTTTGTTTGTAATCTACATATGTTTCTAATTTATCTTTAAGGCAAATCCATCTATTTTATATATCTTATTGTTTTTTGTCGTATTTAGTGTTTTCTTGAATATAATACAACATTGCATAACTTGCATTATCAAAATATACATAATCTAAAAACTTTTTGATTAAATTTAGTTTAGATTCATGTGTTCTTATATCTTTATTCATTTTATCTCCTTATTTATTAAAAAGATTGAAATCACACCAAAAAGATATAATATAAAAAATATTAAAAACTATATTATAGCTTATCTAAATAAAACTTTATCACATCAATATATTGATTGCTTGGAGTTTATCAAGCATTAAATCAATATTAGCTTTAAATATATTTATAATTCTAAAGATTTAAAAATGCCTTTAATGCTCCCTTTTATGTGTGCTTCTAGCTCTTTGTCTTGATTTATCTCTTTATTGTAATAGTATAAAAATACTTCTATATTATCTTTTGCGTTCAGCTCTTTTGCCCTATGTGTTTTAAATATTGCTTGAAAACCTTTAAGCTTATCTTTTGCATTATAGGGGTTTTGCAATCCTTTTGGATCAATGAAAAAGATTTTATAACTTTTTGTTTGCTTATCTTTGAGCCAAAAGATAAAATCTGGATAAAACTTTCTATATTCTTGGCTTTGCTCATCAAAATAGGGAATGAAGATAGAATCTACATTTTCTACAAGCTTACAAAAGCACCATTCATAAGAATCTAATAGATTTGATTCTTGTATAAAATCTTTTAAATCCTGTAAAAACTCTATTTCGCTTTCTTCTTTAATAGCATAAATGATTTGTCCATTTTTGTTTTTATCAATGATGATTGGGTTATAATAATGTTTGCTTAAAGTAGAATCTAAAATATAACCGCTATGTTCAAAAATTGTAGGATTATTTTTCTTATTTTCTACTTGCTTATTAAATTCATCAAAACTCATTTTTCCTTGAGTAACTAAGTCAAATAATGCTTTTGAATCATATGTGCTTTTTTCTGTATCTTTGCATAAATCTTTTATTTTTGCATTCATCGCATCAATGATTTGAGAATCTAGGGTGCTACTCAATTGATTATAGTGGCAAATTTCATCATGTAATTCTTTATACATTTCTAATTCTTTTGCATTAAAATTAAAGAAATTATCAATAGTTTTTAAAACATTTTGGGGCATTAAGGTGCTTTTAGCATCTATTATTTCTATATTTTCTTTGTTTAATATCTTTGTTAATGTTGTATATCCCATATCTTTTTTAAGGTTTTGTGTCAATAAAAATATATCTTCATCAAATGTATGTAAATATTCTTGAAATGCTTCATAATCTATGCTTGAAATTTTGTAATTTTTATCAATATACTTAGATTCTTTATATGTTGGGATTAATAAGGGCTTGAAATGGCTACTTTTTTTAAAGCCTTTAAGTCTTTCTTTAGAGATAAAATTTTGCATTTGTTCTAGTATGATTTTAATAGCGTTTTCATCACTTGCCATTATAAAAAGTGTCTCTAATCCTTCGTTATAAGCCTTTAGTCGTTCTTTATCATAAATATTTAATCTCTTTCTCTCATTTGCAATAGGCTCGATTCGCACACCTCTACCTATGGTTTGTAAAACATATTTTTTAGCATTTATGCTACCTATGTTTATAAATGATATAAGATTGACACGATTGCTATCCCAACCCTCACTAAAAACCTTGCTACCTATCATTATATTAATAGGGCAATCTTCATTATTAATCTCTTCAAAATAGCTTTTGCCTAAATCCTCCCCTATTTCAATACCAAGATTAATGATATATTCTTTTTCCCATTCCTTAGCATTACCGATATTTAAGAGTAAAAATGGTTTGCTAGAATTTTTACTCTTAAAAACAAGCTCTTTTGCATTGCCCTTTATCCTGCATGCTTCACAGCTTGAGACTTGCTTTG
>JARIAP010000036.1 GCA_029257755.1 Helicobacter sp. | reverse complement strand
TGTATTTTCACCAAAAGGTAGCTTAAAAATTGGTAAAGTTACTATGCAAAGAAAAGGTGGTGATAATGGTAGAGATAGTGCAAAAATGTTGCAATTTAAAATAGATCCATCATTGTTATTTTAATATATTTTAAATATAATTAAAATTTATTGCTATTAGACTTAGATTATAAATATTACAATTTAGATTCAACAAAACTTTGTTCAATCATATCACATAATATATGAATACATATTATATGAATTTCTTGTATTCGTGGTGTATTATTGCTTGGAGCTATTATGCTGTAATCACATAGATTTTTTATTAATCCACCATCTCTACCGCTTAATGACATTGTAATGCAATTTGCCTTATTTGCAACCTCTATAGCATTAATTACATTTTGTGAATTACCACTAGTAGAAATACCTAACAATATATCACCAGCTTCAATTAAAGCTTCTACTTGACGACTAAAGATATATTCATATCCATAGTCATTGCCAATTGCTGTAATAGCAGAAGTATCAGTGCTTAATGCTATTGCATGTAATCCTTTTCTTTCTCTTTTATATCTACCTGTTAATTCTGCTGCAAAATGTTGGCTATCAGCGGCACTACCACCATTTCCACAAATTAATATTTTCTTATTATTTTTTAATGCCTTTATAATTGCTTGTCCAGCTTCAAGTAGAGTAGGCGTAAGTGTATCCAATGCTTTTTGCGTATCTATTAAATGAGATTTAAATTCATTCTTTATAAAATTTAGCATAACTACCTCCGTTTATTAATTGTATCATTTTAGCTAAATTTTAATAATAATACTTATATAACTAAAAACAATATATAAAGTATTTTAATATTTATTAAAAACTTTACTAATTTTAATATTAAAATTTATGTTTCTTAGAATCTTCTAAGATTTTTTTCACAATTGACTGCATATTTTGGGCAATTTCATCTGTTTGATTTGCTATTTGTGCATTTTCATGAGTTATTGTTTCAAGTTTTGAAGTAATCTCACTAATATGAATTATGCTTTGAGTCTGCTCCTTAATAGAACTAGACATATCATTTACTGATGAAATTAGTGCATTTGCATTATTTTCAATTTCACTAAGAGATTTATTTGTTCTTTCTGCAAGACTTCTAACTTCATCTGCAACTACTGCAAATCCTCTACCATGCTCTCCTGCTCTTGCTGCTTCTATTGCCGCATTAAGTGCTAATAGGTTTGTTTGATCTGCTATATCTTTGATTATGTTTATAACAGATTTAATCTCATCTGCCTGTCTTGTTAAATCACCCATAGAATTTGATATATTTTGCATAGAATTATTAATATTTTCAACTGATTTTGTATTTTCTGCTAAGGAATCTACCTGATAATTAGAAGTTTCAATTTGATTTTTTACCATGCTAAATAGCTGTTCCGCATTACTTCCAAGCTGTTCGGCAATAATATTTGAATCTCCTAAAACTTGACCTATATTGCTTCCAAGATTATTAATGTTTGTGGCCATTTCTAATATTTTCCCTTCAAGTTCAGTAGTATCTGTTCTCATTGTATAATCATTTTTAGAATATGTATTAAGCGTATTGGATATTTTGGTTAAATTCTTATCAAGTATGCTTAAAATATCATTAATAATTTCCTTTAGTTCTTTTAATTGTGGAGTAGAAGTATTTGCTGTAATTTGATTTGAGAAATTACCATGCTTTGCTTGGTTTGCAACACTTAATGCTTCATATATAAAAGCCCTATCTTCTTCTAGTTCTTTTTGAGTTTGTAAAATTTCTTGATTTATTTGTGCTGCCATCAATCCTAACTCATCTTTAGATTTAAGCTGTATAAGCTTTGCATCTTGAGTATGATTGTTTATGTAAGCAAAGAAAGATTTTAATCCATCTTGTATTATATCAATTGACTTTAAAGATCTCTTCAATACAAAATATGTTATAACAACAAGCAAAATACCAACCACTACAAGTGCAATTATACCAACTGATAATCCCTTTCTTGCACCTTCAAGTATTGTATTCATATTTTCACCAGCACAAATAGAATAGCTTATGCTATTTTTATTTATATGATCACATACGCCAAGCCTATCAACTCCACTTGAAGATACATACTCAAAAGGTTTCATATTACCAGCTTCTATAGATTTTTTATAGAATCTTTTTGTTCCATCTGTTGCATTTAAAAAAGGCATAGTTTTATCTGATGTAACAAAAATAGCTTGTTCAGAATCTAATCCAAATATTCTAGCAGGCATTTTATCAAATTGTTCTTGCAAGTTAGATAGTGGTGTATCTATTGACAAAACACCAATTGTTTTACCATTTTTGACAAGTGCAATAGAAAAAGTAAAAGTAGCTAACTTACTTACAAAGTCCTCATAAACAGGTGTCATAATGGCTGCATTACTTTTTATTGCACTTTGATACCAACCCCTACTTCTAGCATCATATTCTTCCACTTTGCCTGTTCCTTTACCATAAGTTCTAAATGGAATTTTTGCGGCATCAGATTCTATATCACTTACAATCATGCTACCATCAGCAACACCAATATATGCAGCTAAATGTGAGCCACCAAGTTTAAAACCAAAAAGCAAAGGACCAACATTTTTGATTAATGCTTCTCTAGTATTAATTTGTTCTTCTGGTAAAGATAAAATATGATTTGCCATAAGATTTAAGGAATCTATTCTATCTTGACTAAACATATCTGTTGCAAGACTTGCCATTTGAACATAATTTACTCTAGATTCTGTAGTTGCGTCCATAAGGTTATTTTTACTAGAAAATATATTTATTGATTCTAATGCAATTAAGCCAATAAGCATAACTGCAGTAACAACAATAGTTACTTTTATTTTAATACTATTCATAAAAACCCCTATACAATATAATTTATAATTATTTAATACAATTAATATCTTAATAAAATGTAAATTATATATTAAAATTATAAAAATTAACAATTGACTGCATATAATTTATGTAATTAATTAATAATAAAACATAAACTATATTTCACATAGTATTAAGAATTAGACAATAACATATTTAATTTAAATATAAAAAACAATTATGAAAATATTTTATAAAATTTATATAAAAAATCAATTAACTAAACAATTTGTTTGTTGTCTATAAATTACAAAAAAGTTTTTGAAACTTATCATAATTACCATTAAATACATTTAAATCTATAAACTTTTCACCATCTTTATAGCCAATTAAAACACCTTTTGGATTATATTGCCAAAAAGTCCATTGATTTTTATCAAAATACATATTAAAAATTCTTGCTATTATAGAATCTGGTGCAAAAAAAACAGAGCGTATCCATAAGTGATATTTTGTGTATTTGTTACGCAAATACGCCTTATAGAAAGATGGTGTTGTATATATAATTGGTTTTTTGTTATAATGTCTTTCAAGTCTATCTAGCAAAATATCAAGCTCTTTGTATATAGATTCTGATGATGGTGGATTAGAAGCCTTATCACCATAAAACTCTAAATCTATAATAGGTGGTAATATACATATTCTTTTTTCATTTTTCATATATTTTGGGACATTATCTATAAAATTTTTTGCTTGTTTTTCTCCACTACTATCAAAACTAAAAAAATGGTATGCCCCAACACTCATTCCATTTTCAATTGAATATTTAAAATTATATTTAAACTTTTTATCAACCCAACTGCTACCTTCCGTAGCCTTAATAAAAACAAAATGCAAGTTTTGTTTTGACATCAAATTCCAATCAATATTGCCTTGATGAGCAGATACATCAATACCTCTTATTGGATATTTTTTTGTATTTGGCATATTAAACCAAATAATACCACTATTAAGTATAATAAAGAATATCCCCCCAAGAAATAATATAATAAAAAGTCTCTTGAATATATATATCATTTTTAAATATCCCTAATTATTCCACAAATCACAAATATTATAACTTTAAATAATTATGCAATATTATAAAACAATAAAATTAAAACAATGTTAAGTTAAATAAAAAATATTATCTAATGCGACCGCGTGCATCTAATCCTTTTTTTACTGAGCGCTCAAATTCCATTTCAAGCTCTGGGTATTTTTCTTGAAATTTTTTCTGTGTTTCTATAATGATATCTTTCTGTGCATTTCTATGTAATGACAATGCTATCAATATATTTTTTATTTGCGATTTATTTAAATCTAAATTATCATATTCTGCGAATAATTTATCAATCACTTCTTGTAAATCTTCTAATGTGCTTTGACTAGAATCTAAAACCATCATAACCGTTTCTGCACTAAAAGCACTATTTATATCAATATCATATTCTCTCGTCTTAGGTTTATTTGACAAAACAAACTTAAAAAGTGCAAATATAAAAAGAGCTACAACTACTGCAAAGCTACCAACTATAACTATTACATTTGTTTCCATCTAATTTTGCCTTTATAGTAAAATAAGAGTCTGTATTTTAACATAAAATTATATTAAATTGATTTTTATTTGATAGAATAGTCATTCTTTCTAAGCATTTTTAATCAATGGGGAAAATATATATGAAACATTTTAGCGTTAATTGTGATTTTAGCCTACTTGCAAAACAATATGGAACTCCGCTATATATTTATGATTTAGATTCTATAAAAAATAATTACAATATTATAAAAAATTCTTTTGGTGGCTTTAAATCAATTGTTTGCTACGCATTAAAAGCAAATTCAAATCTTAGTATTTTACAAACATTAGCTAAACTTGGTAGTGGTGCTGATTGTGTTAGTATAAATGAAGTAAAAAGGGCTTTGCTTGCTGGTATCCCACCATATAAAATTATTTTTAGTGGCGTAGGAAAAGAAGATCAAGAGATAATTGAAGCTATAAAGCTTGGTATTTTATTTATAAATGTAGAATCTGAAATGGAGCTTTTGCGTATAGAGAAAATAACTAAAGAGTTATATGGAGATAAAATATCAAACAAATCTAAAAAAAAATATAAAATAGAATCTAAAAAAAACATTACAGATTCACTAAACCAACATATACCAGAAGATATTCAATATCAAACACGCATTTCAATACGCGTTAATCCAGATGTTGATGCTAAAACTCATCCATATATTTCCACTGGATTACACGAAAATAAATTTGGTTTAGACATTGATAGTGCTAAAAAACTATATTTATATGCTAATAAAAGTATATTTTTAAATCCTGTTGGCATACATTATCACATAGGCTCTCAAATACTTGATGAAAAGCCATTATTAGAATCTACAGAAAAGATTTTAAGTCTTGCAAAGAGCCTACAAGCATTAAAAATACCATTAAAGTTTTTTGATATTGGGGGCGGTTTTGGTATATCATATAACAACGAAGAATCATTTAATATAAATAATTATATTTCTAATATTATAAGAAAAATAGATTCACTTGATTTAACTACAATTTGCGAACCCGGTAGATTCATAGTTGGAAATAGCGGTGCATTACTAACAAAAGTAATAGGAGAAAAAAATACAAGCAAAAAAAGGTTTGTTATTGTTGATTGTGCCATGAACGATCTTTTACGACCAAGTTTATATAATGCTTACCACAATATATCTTATTTAGGAAATTCTAAGATTGAATCTGATATTATAAAATGTGATGTAGTTGGTCCTATTTGTGAAAGCGGGGATTATCTAGGAAAAGATATACAATTACCAAAGTGTGAAAGTGGGGATTTATTGCTAATTGAGAGTGCTGGTGCGTATGGATATAGTATGTCTAACAACTATAATTCTCGCATGAGAGCCGCAGAAATAGCAATTCATAATAATAAAGCATATATTATAAAAAATCGAGAAGATTTTGAAACAAGCATTAAAGATGAAATGGAATGTATAAGAAATAATGATATTTATTAAAATAAAATCTTTATAAGATTGTATTTAGATAAATTTTAATATAATGTATTTTAATTATATATCAACAAATAATAAAAGTAAAAGATAAACTATAAAATTTATATAGATAATTTCATTGTATTTGTTGCTTGATTTTTGATATTTTTTAGTGTATAATATGAACTTTGTTTTTGTATATATAATTAACATTAAATAAGGAAGTTATTGATGGAACAAACTTTATCTATAATAAAGCCAGATGCAGTTAAAAAAAATGTTATTGGTAAAATTATTACTAGGTTTGAAGATAATGGTTTGCGTATAGCAGCAGCAAAAAAAATACAACTTAGCAAAGAAGATGCACAAGAATTTTATGCTGTGCATAAAAATAGACCATTCTATAAAGATTTAGTAGATTTTATGATTAGCGGACCTGTTGTTGTTATGGTTTTAGAAGGTGATAATGCTATTGCTAAAAATCGTGAGCTTATGGGAGCAACAAATCCAAAAGAAGCAGCAAAAGGAACTATTCGTGCAGATTTTGCAGATAGCATTGATGCAAATGCAATTCATGGAAGTGATTCTAAAGAAAATGCAGAAATAGAAATAGCGTTTTTCTTTGCAAAAAGTAAGATTTGCTAATAAGATTTTAAATTTTGCATTTATTGGTAATTATCTGTGAAAATAGAGTTTAGAAAGATTGCAAATAAACCAAAACCTATAAATTTTCTGCTAAATTCATCTAATAGTGCCTTATTAGATAGAGATGAAAATATAAGTTTAGATGGTGAACTTATAAAGAAATATTCAAATCTTGTTGAATTTAGTGGTAAAATATTTGGTAAATTAAATCTTATATGTGCTAAGAGTGGTGAAAATTTTATTAAACATATTAATGAAGATTTAGTTTTGTATTTTTCAGATGGTATCTGGGAAATACAAAGCCAAACTAATGATATTAATTGTTTAGATATTATTGAGTTTTTTGAAGGCTTTATAGATTTTAAATTCATTATAGAAAGTGAGATTGAATCTATAAGATTAGATTATAATATCAAGGAGTAATTATGGCAGTTCCTAAGAGAAGAGTAAGTAAAACAAGGGCAGCAAAAAGAAGAACGCATTACAAAGTTGTTTTAGCAAAGCCTATTAAAGATAAAGATGGTAGCTGGAAACTTCCACATTATATCAATAAATTTACACAAACATACAATTAAGAACATGTTAAAAATTGCATTAGATGCAATGGGTGCTGACAATGGAATAGAGCCTGTTGTAAATGGATTATTTAAAGCATTAGAAAATAAAAATTTTAAAGCTATTTTAGTTGGCGATGAAATACTAATTAAAGAATTTATTGATTCTAGAAATTTTTCAAATAAACTTTTGCAAAATATAGAAATTTTACATACAGATGATTTCATAAAAATGGACGAACAAGCGAGCAATGCAAATAAGAGAAACAATACTTCAATATATCATGCTATACAGCTTGTAAAAAACAATCAAGCAGATGCATGTGTTAGTGCAGGACATAGTGGTGCAACAATGAGTCTAGCAACATTACAAATAGGTAGAATCAAAGGTGTTTCCCGCCCTGCAATTTGCACATGTATGCCAACAATTACAAACAAAAGAAGTATAATATTAGATGCTGGTGCAAATACAGACTGCAAACCTGAATATCTAGTAGATTTTGCACTTATGGGATACCATTATGCAAAGCATATTCTAAAACATAATATGCCAAGTGTAGGGCTTTTATCAAATGGAGAAGAAGATTCTAAGGGAAATGATCTAACAAAACAAGCATTTAAATTGCTAAAAAAATATTCTTTCTTTAAAGGTAATGTTGAAGGTTCTGATATTTTTAATGGATCTGTTGATGTTATTGTTTGTGATGGATTTATGGGTAATTTAGTATTAAAAGCTAGTGAAGGTGTTGCAAGTTCCATTAGCACTATACTAAAACAAGAAATAAAACAATCCATAATAGCTTCTATTGGATATGTTTTTATGAAACAAGCATTTAAAATTCTAAAATTAAAAATTGATTATGCAGAGTATGGTGGGGCGCCATTACTTGGAATTAAAAAACCAATAATAATAAGTCATGGTAAAAGCAATACAAGAGCAATGGAAAATGCCTTGTATCAAGCTATAGAATCATGTGAAACAAAAATATGTGAAAAAATAACAGAAGTTTTTCAAGAAACACAAATGCAAAATAATTGCAATCAAACAAATACCGATAATGTTACATAAAACAACACTTATTTATATATTTTTAGTTTTATTTATCGTATAATTAAATAATTATTGTAGCCTAGTAAATTGTGTCTTAAATAGTAAAAAGGAGTTGTATGCTGTATTCTTCTATTAGATCCGTTGCATCATATATACCAACAAATTGTATATCAAATGATTTTTTCAAGCAATATATAGATACAAGTGATGAGTGGATTATTCAAAGAACAGGAATAAAAACTAGATATTTTGCTAATAAAGAAGAAAAAAGTAGTGATTTAGGTGTAAAAGCAGCAGAATTGGCTATAGATAGAGCAAAACTAAAGATTAATGATATAGACTTAATTATATGTGCTACTATTAGTCCTGATTTTTTTGGTATGCCATCTACTGCATGTATTATAGCCTCGAAACTTGGCATATCAAATATTCCCGCTTTTGATATATCTGCGGCTTGCACGGGATTTATATATGCCTTATCAATTGCAAAGGCACACATTGAAAGTGGAATGTGCAAAAATGTTTTGGTAGTTGGAGCAGAAAAAATAAGCTCTATACTTGATTTTAAAGATAGAAGCACTTGTGTATTATTTGGTGATGGGGCTGGTGCTTGTATTGTTTCTAGAAGCGATAAAATTGGAATTAAAGATATTCATATTTCATCTGATGGAAACTTTTCTAATTTATTATGCACACCTACACATGAAAGCGATTTTCAATATAATGAAATATCAAATACTTTTGATGTAAATAAAAATATTTTACAAGATCAATTATTAAAAATGAAGGGCAATGAAGTTTTTAAAATAGCTGTAAGAACAATAGCAAAAGATGCAAAAAATATTTTAGAAAAAAATAATATTACTATAAACGAGCTTAGTTACTTTATCCCACACCAAGCTAATTTACGCATTATACAATCTGTAGCAAATACTTTATCATTACCGCAAGAAAAACTCATTTTGAGTGTCCATAAATATGGCAATACATCTGCTGCTAGTATCCCTATGGCTATTGATAGTGCATATAATGATAGCAAATTAAAAAATGGGGATTTATTACTATTGGATGCATTTGGATCTGGTTTTACTTGGGGTAGTGCGTTGGTGTATGTTGATTTTATACAGAATTAATTTATTATTAAGTATAAATTTTAATATTACTGCTAAATGAATGTTAAAAACATTTAATAATCAAAAATTAATTTTTAGAATCATGTTATAATTACTTTCCCCTAATTCTCCTAATAATATTACGAGGAAGCTCAGATATATTTCTTATATTTGAAATGATACTTTTATGTTTAAAACAATAATCAATATATTTCCTTTCTTTATCTAACATGTAAGCTCTTTTAAGATAATCTTCTTTGTATTGCCCCCATCCCCTTCTTTTAGCTAATTCTCTTCCTTGAGATACTATTGAATCAAGAAATATAAATAATTTATTTTCATAAAATGTTATAGGATTAAAATTATCTAAAAATATAGGCTCATTAATCATTTCTTCATATGCTTGTTTATCATTATCTATTCTTTTTACTTCTTCTATTAAATCACCTATTGTTGAAAAATTATGTGCATTTATAAAAGATTTTGGATTTATTTTATAATCAATAAGATGTTGTGGTATATTTGGTATTCTTGTATCAATGGATATTAATAGGTTATTATCTACCCCCCCCCCCCCATGAATCTTGCTATAATCAATATTATGATTATTATTTAATGCAGTATTTTCTTCTCCTACCCTAAGACTTGTATCTCCCCAATAAATAGGGATACATCCAGCAGCAAAAGCATCAAAGAGTTTTTCTGTTAAATATCCGGGATGACTAGAATTTTCAAAACAAATATTAAATTTATAAGATTTAAGCCATTCTATTTTGTTTTCAATAGGAGCACCTATATTATTTTTCCATCTACCACCAGAATCTACTTTTTTATATTTGCTAAGTTCTTCAAAGAATATATCTCTAAGCATTGTAGCCTTACCATTACTAACCAAAAAAGAACAAAATTTTGTTTTATTGTATTTTATTTTTTTAAATATACCACAAAAAATCCAAAGTGGTATTCTCAAGTATCTATCACAAAAATCCATATAATCAAAACCTATAGCATAATCTGCTATATTATAATCTGGGGTAATATTCTCTCCTGTATAAAATATTTTAACACAATCATATTTTAAATGTTCTTTGCCAAATGGACCATATATAATAAAATCTGGATTATTTGAATAAATTATTTCATATTGACTTTGCAATATATTAACAAATTGATTTGAATAAAAGTTTTCTTCTGTATCATCATTCCACCAATCTACAATCTTCATTTTAACAATTTTTTTATTCATTACATATACTCCTTATTGTAAAAAATATTGATTTGATAAACTATAAATAAGAAAACAACTATTTGATTCTATAAATATAAGAATATTAATATAATAAAAACACTTATAATATGGCAGAGAGGAAGGGATTTGAACCCTCGAAAGCTTTCACTTTACACGCGTTCCAGGCGTGCTCCTTCAACCACTCGGACACCTCTCTATTTAAAAGCAAGATTATATCATTAAAATAATCATTTTTACACTTGTTCATAAATTTTATTTATTAACTAACTTCATTTATTATAAAAATACACTACATAACCTCATTGAACTTATAACCATTTTCAAGCAATATTCTATATACAGATTCTTTATGTTCTCTACCTTTTATTTCTAATGCTAATTCTACTATAGCATCTCCATATTCAAGTTTTGTGCTAACCCTTGAATAATTAATAAAAACAATGTTTGCACCTTCTTTTGTTAATAGTTCTGTTAATTTTTGCAAACTACCGGGCTTATCCACTAATATTACTTGAAACTTCATTTTTCTATCACTTTTCAATAATGCTTTTTCTATAATTATATTAAGCATTGTTACATCAATATTGCCACCGCTTAATATAACACCAACCTTTTGTCTTGGTTCTAAATCTAATTTATGATGCATTAATGCAGCCACACTTGCAGCACCAGCCCCTTCAACTACAAGCTTTTGAGATTCTAATAAAAATAAAATCGCACTTGCAATTTCTTCGTCATCAACCTCAACAATATCGCTAACACCATTTATAATATATTGAAAAGCTAATTCATTTACATCTCTTACAGCAATTCCATCTGCTATTGTTTTTACACTTTGTGAGTTTAGAATCTGTTTTTTATAAAAACTATTTTTCATAGCATTTGCACCCTTTGCATTAACACCAATAATCTTTGTGTTTGGAGATAAAGCCTTATATACACTTGCAATACCACTAATAAGACCACCACCACCAATAGGAACAATAACAATATCTAACTTTTCTTCTTCTATCATTTCAAGTGCTATACTACCCTGTCCAGCCATAACTTCTATATCTGCAAAAGGATGTATAAAGGTTAGATTTTGTTCTTTTGCAAGTGTTAAAGCATATGCGTAAGCTTCATCATAATTATTTCCTGCCAACACAACTTCTGCGCCCATAGCTTTTGTTCCTATAACCTTTAGTAGTGGTGTTGCTTCTGGCATTACAATAACAGCTTTTGTCTTAAAATGTTGTGCTGAAAACGCAACTCCTTGTGCATGATTTCCCGCACTTGCACAAATAACACCCCTATCTAAAATTTGTGTTTTATTTTTTATATCCTCTTCTTTTAATGTAGCAATTTTATTAAATGCTCCTCTTATTTTAAATGCACCAGTGGGTTGTAAATTCTCTTTTTTTAGATACACTTGTGCATTTGATAATTTACTTAATCTAGGCGCATAAGCTAATGGATGCCTCATTGTTATCCCATCTAATCTATTCTTAGCTTCTTTAATTTTATTAATACCAATTAATTGCATTATATATCCTTTTAAATAATTTTGTATTTTATCATGTTTATGTGTATTTTAACTTATACGATATAAACTATTGTTATCTTGTTTTTACACTATTTCATTATAATTTCAATAATATAAAAAACATTGATTTCAAATATTTATAACAAGGCTATACATAAATATGGATTTATATATTCTTGGTTGTTTTATGGCACTAGGTATTTTTTGTGGATTTATAGCATTAACTCTTACATATATTCTTGCACAAACAATGCAACTTATGCAAGATAAAAAATGTCAAAAATCATTCAAAATTCACACAATAAATACCCCTCGTTGTGGCGGTGTTGCTATATTGATTGCTTTTATAATAATTGTTATGGCTGGAATTGAAGTCCATTATAACTCATTTTTTTCTGATACATTATATGTTCAATGCACAACAAGATTTTATGAATATGCTGGATTGCATTTGTATATAGCCTCTTTAATTGTAATGTCTAGTGGAATACCAAAAGACAACAATAAGTCTATTAGCTTTTTAACAAAACTTTGCATACAATCAATTGGTATTTTATATTTTATTGTTTTATCTCATTTTGAATTTTCCACAAATAATACCCTATATATGACAACAGCAATTACATGCTATATATTCCTTTTATTTACAACAAATAGCATGAATGTAATTGATGGTATAAATGGTAATGCAGCTTTTACATTTATATTGATACTTGCTTCTATTTGCCTTGTTGTGTATAATCTAGAAGGTAATTTTATTGTAGTTTCTGGTATGTTATTATGTGGCATAATATGTATATTTCTACTTTTTAATTATCCATTTGGAAAGATGTTCTTGGGAGATAGTGGGGCTTTTCTGCTAGGATTTTATTTGGGTGCATTATCAATCATTGCCATTTGGTATTATAATGTAAATATATTATATATTTTTAGTCTTTTCTTATATCCATTGTGTGAAATTATATTAAACATGCTAGTTAGAATTAAATCAATGCAAAATAAATCTTTATTAAAAAAACTTAATGTATTGCTAAAACCAAATGATTTTCACTTACATTTCTTTTTATATAAAAAATTCAATAATTTAGCTCCATTAATAATAAATATGTGCTACATGATGTTTATTGCTGTAATTACAATGAACAACAATAAATTTAATATAATTATTATTTCATCTATTTGTTTTTGTATATTTCATGCAATTTGCTTTTTATTTTTCAAACCAAAACAAATATTTATATAATAGATATTAAAAAACTTTAGTCTAATAGACTAAATATTATTTAATATGATAGTATAATACCTTGACTTATTAACCAAAAATTAATACAATTTTATCACTTAAAATTTTTAAGTGCTAATTATGAAATTTCAATAAGGAGAAATACAATGGCTTTTAAACCACTAGGAAAAAGAGTGTTAGTTGAAAGAGTTGAAGAAGAAAAAAAGACAAACTCTGGTATTATAATACCTGATAATGCTACTGAAAAACCAAG
>JARIAP010000063.1 GCA_029257755.1 Helicobacter sp. | reverse complement strand
GTATATTTCAAATCCAAATAATCCAACAGGAAACATTTTGAGTGCAAATGATTTATATTCATGGATTAGAAATTCAAAACAAACAACAATATTTTTAATTGATGAGGCTTATGCAGAATATGTTATTGATGATTCTTTTAAAAGTGGTATTGATATTTTAAAGGAAGGTGCTAAAAATATTATTGTAACACGCACTTTCTCTAAAATATATGGACTTGCTGGATTGCGTGTAGGTTATGCAATTACTACACCAGAACTTCAAAGAAGAATTAATAGTTTCTTGCAAGTTAATGGTATTAATGTTTGTGGCGCTCTTGCTTCAAGTGCTGCATTGAAAGATTTTAATTTTAGACAATATTGTGTAAATTCAAATGTTAAGTCTCGTCAAATTTTGACACAAACACTTGATTCATTGGGATTAAGATATGCCCCTTCTCATGCAAACTTCGTTTTTCATGAAATTACAGGAGATTTTGATGATTTTGCAAAGAATATGAAGTTTCAAAATATTGTTGTTGGACAAGAGTTTGATAAATTTGATAATTTCTGTAGAGTAACATTAGGAACTCCACAACAAACACAATATTATACAAAAATACTTAAAATGTTTAGACAAAAAAGATACATATAGTATATTAATTCTACTTGTTGGTATAGCCAACAAGGCAACTCATTTATTATTCTAATTTTAACAAAATGATTAAAAACAATAAATTAGTATTTATCATATTATGTAATAAAGCATTTGTAAATTTAACTCTGTATTAAAAAATAGTTATAAATCTTTAATTATATTAATCTATAATAAAACATTTATTAAAATAATAAAATTATAAAACCATAACTATGTAATTGAATTTATTCTTAATATTAAATATTTTTATTTTACAATAGAAAATTCACCTTTGTTATGCACTAACACATCTATTAATGTATGGGATTTGAACATATTGCATACTAAAATAGGTAATTTGTTATCTTTTGCTAAAGCTATTGCTGTATCATCCATAACTTTTATATGATCTCTTAATGCATCATCATATGTTAATAATGGTAATAATTTAGCATCATCATATTTATTTGGATCTTTATCATATACTCCATTAACTTTTGTGGCTTTTACTATCATTTCAGCTTCTATTTCAATTGCCCTAAGGACTGCTGCTGTATCTGTTGTAAAATATGGATTTCCAGTTCCTGCCCCAAAAATAACTATTCTACCTTTATCTAAATGCCTTAATGCCCTTCTGTGTATATAACTTTCACATACTTCTGTAATGTCTATACCACTTTGCACACGCACATCAAGCCCTAAACTTTCTAATGCTTCTTGTATAGCTACTGCATTAATAACTGTTGCAAGCATACCCATGTAATCTCCACTTGTTCTTTTTATAAGCCCACCTTGTGCAGCACTCACACCTCTAATTATATTTCCACCACCAACTACAATTCCAATTTCTAATCCATATTCATATAAATTTCTAATTTCTTTTGCTATAAAATTTAAAATATCTAAGTCAATGCCAAAGCCCCCATTACCAGCCAAAGCTTCACCAGAAAATTTAATTAAAACACGCTTTTTTTTTGATTGCATATAAAACCTTTATCTAAATAGTTATAATGAAAATTATAAGAAAAATTTGTTATATCTTTACAACAAATACTTATTTTCATACAATATTTATTGTGTAGTTTTGTTTAATTAAGCGAAAATAATATTTACTACAACAAATTACCTTAACTTTTTTATTTTATTATGTTTAATTTTCAATATTTTACTGCTTTTTGCTTCAAAAAACCCTCTTTTATCATAAACTAATATATCACATTGTTTAATTGCAAAATTAAATTCAAAGCTACAACCTGTCTTGTTTGCTGATGATGAATAAAGATGTTTAAATGGAATTAAAAATTGTTTATGTAAATCATGCTTTATTACTCTAAAACTCATATTATTTTGCAATATAAAAGAAGTTTTTGTGGCTCTACGAATGATATTGTGAAAATATATAGGTGTTCTATATGGAATATGTTTAAGTTCTGCCACTTCTAACAATAATGGTTTTTTAAGTTTTGCTCCCTTTTTTTTATTGATTGATTCCATGTTTTTTGATAAAAAGCCAATTGTAGTATCTGTTTGCACTAAAAATACAGAATTTAATATATTTTGCATAGTAATTTATGATAATAATAATTAATTCATGAATTTTTGCAATAATGATATAAAGTTGGGAAAAGATGTATTAATACATTCATAATCGCTTATTTCTCCACCACATACACAAGCAGCAATTGCAAAACTCATTGCAATTCTATGATCTCCTTTAGAATCTACTTTACCATATTGTAATGTGCCACCTATTATGTCAAAACCATCATTATACTCTTGTGTTTTTATTCCAAAATTATTTAATCCTTCTAACACAGATGAAATTCTATCACTTTCTTTTACTCTAAGCTCACTAGCATTTCTAATTTTTGATACACCTTTAGCCATGCTACATGCAATACTTAATGCGGGAATTTCATCAATTAACCATGCAATATTATCTTTAATTTCTACTGCTTTTAGTTCAGCACTTTTGATTGTTATGTCTGCTATTTTTTCATAATCATCTTTAATATTATGATATTGTATATTTGCCCCCATAGATTCTAATATTTTAAATGCCTCAATTCTTGTGTTATTAATCATTACTCTTTTCAATGTAACACATGAATTAGGTATTATACATGCTAAAACAGCAAAGAAAAATGCAGATGATGGATCATTTGGTATTTCAATATCAAAAGCAACTAAAGGTTTTTTGTTTGTATTAAATTCACAAAATGGTGTAATTTCTAATATATCATTATTTATTGCTAAATATTTATTATGTTGGAATTTAGTTAGCATATTTTCTGTGTGATTTCTACTAAGAGAGCATTCGCTAAATTTTGATTTGCCTTTTGCTTGTAATCCTGCTAGAATCAATGAGCTTTTTACTTGTGCTGATGCTATTTGTGAGTGATATTCAAATCCATTTAATCTATTGTTCGTGGGTATTATGCTAAGTGGTGCTAATTCCTGTGTTCCTTTATCGTTGTTTTCTTTTCTTGTTATTATATTTGCACCAATTGAACATAGAGGCTTTACAATTCTCCCCATAGGTCTAGCATGTAAATATTTATCACCACATAAAACAGCATATATATTTGCTCCAGCTAAAAGCCCTGCATAAAGTCTCATAGATGTTCCAGAATTACCACAATATAAAATATCTCTTGGTTCTTGTAACTTGTGTTTTGGGGGGATTAATATTAAATCGCCATTGTGTTCAAACTTATAATTAAGTCCTAGCGATTTTGCTATATTTAAACTTTTTTGTGTGTCTTCTGCTTGTAGAAAATGTGATACTCTACATACAGAATCCGCAAATAAAGCAAACATGCAAACACGATGAGATATAGACTTATCACTTGCTAAAATATCAAGCGATGTATTGACACCTTTTTTTATTGATTTAATAACTAAATTCATTATACCTCAATTCGATATTAATCTATTGTTAGATTATCTTTGTTTTTTATCTCTATGAGTTGTGTGCTACCTCCTAACACTTTTTCACCTTCTTTAACTAATGATACTATACCATTACCAATAATTTTTATATTTAAAACACCAAAATTTAAGAATCCTATTTTTTCTAAAAATAATGCTTGTGATTTTTCATAATTTATTCCACAAAATTTTAACAATCTAGGTATAACCTCAATTTGTATTGCTATATTTTTATTATTCAATAAAGCTTGTGCTTTTAAAGTTTCTTTTGGTCCTAATATGTTCGCTAACTTATTTTGATTAAAAAAATAAAATCCTTTCTTTTTTAAGGTTGAAATTTCGTGTAAATCGCATGGTGCAAATATTCTACCATTAAATCTTGGTGTTATGCTAAATTCTATTGAATCTTCATTTTGTATAACTTTTGTAATTTTTCCACTAATTGGAGTAACTATAGAATCTGGGGTAGTGGGATTAATTAATTTAGAGCTACAAAAGAATAACCATACTAGTAGCATTAAAAATATAATTCCTGTTAATATATATAATCCAAAATAAAAAGTTATAAGCCCAACGATTACAAATATATAAGCACCTTGTTTACTTTCACTCTCAATTATACGCATAATAAATTCCTCATGTAAAATTAAATAATTATAGCAAATATTTGTGAAATTAAGTTTAGTATCCTGTATTCTATTAAATCTTATATTTGATTTTAATTAATATAATATTTTTTGTTGCTTTTTATTAAGTTTCTAAAAATCTTAATGTTAAGTTTCTTTTTCTTGATAATTATGTG
>JARIAP010000100.1 GCA_029257755.1 Helicobacter sp. | reverse complement strand
AAAAAAATAACAAAGCACTGCAGTCCAACCAATCATAAGCCACCAGAAATCATATTATTTATAATTTTAATATCATATTGTATTTGCCAAATAATATAATCTTTTTTAGATTCTATTCCTCTTTTATATTCTAATTCATCACGCTACACTCTCATTCAAATTATCCTCATCTACTATAAAGCTTAGTTTTGTATTTTCATAAGTTATTTTATATTTATGGCATTTATATTCAAAAAATAACCTATATGTTTCATATAAAATGTGATTTATATATTTATGAGTGCTTTTAATATAGTTTCATGGTGTAAAACTTTAATGTATTATATATAATTTAAAAACATACATTTTTAATGAAGAATATAATCTATTTTTATATCTATTGTTTCATGTCTTTTATATATTATATATGCCACTTAATATTGTATTACGATAGAATATTTTGCTGTTTGCAGGAACAATTTTATTCTATAGATTCTATAATAACAAAATAATTAATATATATTTAAGTGTAATTCAATAAGAATAAAATTTTAAAGGTATAATATCTATATAATCTCTTATGTGTTTTGTCAATATATAAACAGCAAAAATCTTTATAACTTGTTTAAAATATGTTCTATTATATCTATAATGAAAAAATATTCTATAATATCTAATAAATGATTAAGAGTATTATTATATTGATGCTTTATAATGTTAAGTTTATATACAAATAATAGATTCTCATTAAAAGCAAAGATATATTAATATTTATATTATATAACTTTAATCTAAATATTATTTGCAATATTCTGCTATACCTAATTTACAAGCTTTTTGACGAGCTTGTTGTATGTCTTCGTATGTATCGCCATTAATTCCTAAAAATATACAAGAACCAGCATGTTTCATATCGCATGATTTATTTGCGTATTCCTTTGATTTTTGTCTATCTCTATCAAATGGTGCATATCCTTCAAAATAAATTAATGCTAAAACATAGCAATCCATTGCATAATCTTTACTGCATCTATCTATAGCAATATCATGAGATTTCTTAAATAAATCTGTGCTTTTCCCTACAGGATAATCTGATTTATCTGCTAATGTAGCTAATTTTAAGCAACTCATACTATCATTCATAGAGCAACTTTTTGCAAGCATTTGTATTGCCTTATGCCTGTCTTTTTTTGTGCCAAATCCATAAAAATTTTCATGATAAATCTCTCCTAATACAGAGCAATCTTTATATTTTGTGTTTTCACATATTTTACTTGCAAGCGCCTTCCATTCATCTACATGCCAAATGCCTTCTTTAAGATTATCAAGTTTATTATATGCTTCTAATCGTTTAATATCTTTTGCAATTGGTATTTGCTTTTGTGGTTCTAGCTTTTTGCAACCAATAAAACAACATAAAAAACTAACAAACAACAATGATAATATACTTTTCATATCACCCCTTTATTTTATATATTATTTTTAATAACATAAGTTTATCAAAAAAAATTAGTTTTGTTCCTTATTTTTATAATTACATATAGTTTCATTCCACATATATTTTCCATTTACTTTTATGTAGTCTTGTTTTAAACAAAAATTAAAACTTTTGTATTCTAATAAATTAGAATAGATTCTATTATATAATGGCGTATATGTAATTTTTTTGTTATATTGTTGATTTATGTATATAGAATATTCTTTGTTTTGTTTATTAATAAAATCTTGATATTGATATTTATTATATAAAAAACTAAGTAAATTTATTGTGAGTATAAAAAATACACATAAAAAAATAATTTTCAACTTATTCTTAATCTGGTAAAACATTGTTGGATAAAAGTTAGTTGTTATTGGTTTTGCATATAAATTATATATAGATAGAAATTTTATACATTCATTTAATGGCATATTAAAAAGGTTTTGTATAGGCATAAAATCATATAATTCACCTTGATTTGTAAAATTGCAATAAAACATTTCGCCAAAATCATTAATTTTTGAATAATAGTTTTGTAATGCTTCTTTTCTATCCACTAAGATACTTACCTCCATTAAACCATTTGCATAGTAACATAAAGCATGTGTTTTGTTGTCTTGAAAAATAATTGTATATTTCAAAAGTTGTGGAAAAAATACATGCAATGTAGAAAAAATTTCAAATATATTAAAAAATAACATTCTATTGTTATTGTGCATCACATAATGATGCATTGTGGATTCTAAGACACAAAATATTTGAAAATATACATATTCTTTATCTTGATTTTGCACAAAATATCTATATTCATGATAATTTGGGATAAGTCCTAAATTTTTAGCTTTTAATGGAGCTAAAATATCAGTAGAATCTTCTTGTTTTAATTGAGTTTTTTTTATGTCTATCTGTATAGATTTAAAATCATCTGGTGATAAAACACAAAATTCTGTCTTTAATGTTAAAATTTTATATATGTAATGTTTTAATGATTTTTTATTAGTATTTTGCCTATATCTTATTTTTGTTTTATCCATATAGGAATATATTTTACAAAAATATTCTTCATTTTTTTTATATATTTTATTACCTGTGTTTATTGTATCAAGTTTTGATAAGTCTAAATTTATATGTTCTAAATTATTGTTTTCTAATGTTTGTAAATAAGATAATTTCTCTATTGTATTGTCAATTTTAATACTATTTGAATTAGAATCTAAATCTTTGTTGTATTGTTTTAGTTGATTATAACTTGATATGTTATTTGGATGATTTTCATATAAATCTTTATAGGAATATATCCTTATATCATCAATAAATATTTTAAACTTTAAATAATATTTTGATAATATTGTATATATCATGTATATATTTTACATCACACAAAAGTTGTTCCGCCATCAATAACAATAGTCTGTCCTGTTAGCCATGAGCTTTGAGTATTATCACAAAGGAAAAATGCTGCACCTGCTAAGTCTTTTGGTGTTCCCATTCTTCTTAATGGGCTTTGTTCTTCTACTTTTGCTTTAACTTCATTGTAATCTGGAAACGCTTTTAATGCATCTGTATCAATAGGTCCTCCGCTAACTGCATTAACTCGTATATTAAATTCGCCTAAATCTTGTGCGGCATATTTTACCATTGTCTCTACGGCATTTTTTGAATTGCCATGTCCTGCATAATTTGGCATATATACTAAATTACCGGTTGAACTTAAAGTTACTATATTGCCTCCACCAACTTTTTGCATTCTTTTTACTGCTTCTTGTGCTCCAACTACAAATGCTAAAACAGTCGCAGTGTAAATATTGTTTAAACCCTTAGGTTTTAAACGCATAAAAGGTGCAAAACCCCCAACAACACTTCTACCATAAATAATAGCATTTGATACGAAGAAATCAACTCTATCAAAATCTTTATCAATTTTCTCAAAAAGCCCTACATATTGCTCTGGCTCTAAAACATTAAGCGGATAGAATCTAGCTTTTATGTTATATTTAGATTCTAAGTCATTTGCAATTTTTTGTGCTTCTTCTTCATTTTTATTATAAGTAAAAGCAACATTTACACCTTCTCTTGCAAATCTATATAGTATCGCCTTACCAATACCCCTTGTAGCACCACTAATAACAAGGGTTTTTCCCTTCATGTATTCACTTGTAAGCTGTTCATTCATTCTTGCACCTCATAATCTTTTAAAGTTTTTTCAATCAATTCCATACACTCTTTACTTGGCTTACATAATGGCAAACGATATTCAAGAGATGGGATTAAACCCTGCAAATACATTGCGGCTTTAATTGGAATTGGATTGCTTTCAACAAATAAAACCTTATTTATAGCATAAAGTTTATTAGAAATAGCTAAACTATCTTGAAAATTTTGTTTCATTGCTAAATGACATAAATTTGCAATATCTTTTGGAAAAATATTTCCTGTCACAGATACAACTCCACTGCCACCATAGCTTAAAATAGCATAATTTAATGCATCATCACCGCTTAAAATATGCAAATTAGATTCTATGTTGTTAGAATCTTTTTTTGTTTCTTTAATATTACTTAAGGCATATACCCTATCCATAAGCCCACTCGCCTCTTTTATTGCATATATATTTGGAATCTCTGTAAAAAGTTTATATATAGTATCTACCTCTATGCTAACTCCTGTCCTTGATGGAACATTATAAAGCATTATAGGAATATCCACTGATTTTGCTATAGCCTTATAATGTTGGAATAATCCCTCTTGTGTTGGTTTATTGTAATATGGGGCTACAGACAATATTGCGTCTGCACCACATTTTTGTGCAAATTGTGCCAATTCAACAGCCTCAATAGTATTATTGCTTCCAGCACCAGCTAAAACCTTTACATTAGTGTTTTTGCAAGTTTTTACTGCAATTTCAATACATTCTTTATGCTCACTATGACTCATTGTTGCACTTTCGCCTGTTGTTCCAGCTGGCACACAAGCATCCATACCATATTTTATCTGTCTTTTTATTAATGTTTCATAACTCTGTGTATCAATTTTACCATTTTTAAATGGTGTAATTAATGCACTCATTGCACCTATTAACATAAAATTTCCTCACTTAAATAATTATCATTAATATAGATTATATAACAAATATTATTTAATTTTGCTTATGTTTTGTTTATTTTATAAATTTATTATAATAAAAATTACAATCTATTTTTTATCGTTTTTACTATTGTGTAGGCATCATCCATGGCGATTGCTATAGAACCACCATTTTTAAACAAAATGTCTCCAACAACAAATAAATTTTCTATTATGCTTTCTTTATTGTCGCTACATTGTGCAACGCCATTTGCATCTACTTCTACACCACATTTTTTAAGAAAATCTATTGGAGCGACTCCACCAATAGCATATACTATTCTATCAAATATAGCACTAGTTTCATCTGTAAAATTTACCTGAAATTTAGAATCAACATCACTAACAGATACAATATCAACACCAAATTTTGATAAAAGCCCATTTTGCAAACTATTCTCAAGTTCTTTTGCATTTTCATCATTAATGCGAGTAAATTCTTTCTTTCTATAATTTAGGGTAGTTTTTGTTATGCTTGAAAGATATATTGCATATTCAACTGCAGAGTTTCCACCACCAACAACAAGTATTTCTTCGCCACTTTTGCATTCATTAATATTAAAATTTACTTTTTTTCTAAGAGTAGTTGGCAACGGATAACTAGGCTTATTTGGCTTACCCATTTTTCCTATTCCAATTATAACATGTTTTGCGATAAATTTTTTGTTATTTGTTACACTAACAATAAATTCAGAATTATTTTTTGTAACTTTTTCTACTTCATGATTCAATAAAACCTCTACTTCATTTTCTTTTAATAGCTTATCAAAAAGCTCTAATGTGCTCTCCTTATTGCCATCACTAAATGGTATATGTCCCTTCAAATCCACCACTTGACCTTTATAGTCCTTATCTACTCTTTTGCCCTCTTTATAATATTCGCGTATCATCGCTGAAATATTATCTGTTTTTTCTAACAATACAATATTTTGTATTCCCATCTTTTTACATTCAATAGAACTAGCAATTCCTCCTGGTCCTGCACCAATAATTACAACATCATAAGTTTTCATTTCTTTTATCCTTTATATTTTGTTTAGATGCGACATTTAAATCACCAATACTATCAAAAAGCACACCTCTCATCATTTTTTCCTTATCATCAAACTGCCCATTTTTAAGCCCCCATAAAAATGCAATTAAACCAATAAAACCTATGCTTAATGATACACCAAGCATCAACATAACAACCCAACTACTCATGAAGTCTCCAAATAGTAATATTTTTGATAAATCTATAAAAATTATAACTTAAAAATTTTAACCAAATATAATTACTTTCTGTTTCATGTCGGTTTTGTAATATACTTAATTTTTGAAAGCATTGTTTTTACATATCTTCTAATGAATATAAATGGTATATACATTGTATAATATTGTGGATACAATAAGACCAACTTTTGAATCGTTTTGATATATTTCATATTAGCATATTCTTTAAACATGGAAATTTTTGGTATTAAGAAAAGAGGGTCCTCTGGAAATAACGATATATTGCATGACATATAAATAAAATAAGGATAAAAAGCTTTTTTGATTAATTCATTTTTCTTAAAGTCTTTGTTAGTTAACACAAATTTATCAATTTCTAGCAACATTAAAAACCAACTACTAGTTTTATGATAATCTTGAACTAATGCTGAATTGTTATTAAAATATTGTAAATATTTATACATATATGGAAATATTTTTGGTTTTAAATTACTCTCGTGATTGCTACTGCTATTTTTTCTAATGCGATACATATAAAACTTTTTGCACAATACAAATATATTATTAGACTGAATAAACAATAAAACACCAAATAACTGATCTTCTGCAAACATTTCGTTTAAATAATACAATTGTATATTTCTTAAAAATTTAAAATCTATCATGCCTTGAACACAAAATGGATTTGTGCAAACATTGTTATCTATGTTTTGTTGTAACCATTCATTGCAAGTTATTTTTTTATCTCCAGTGAAACCATACATTTCAAGAATTGTTTTAGATGCATGTTCAGGT
>JARIAP010000056.1 GCA_029257755.1 Helicobacter sp. | reverse complement strand
TAGAAGAAAAGAGATTGCTTTATTGATTAGCCTTGGTGCAAATAAACAACATATAAAAAAGATTTTTTTTCGTTTAGGTGTAGTAATTGGTTCTAGTGGTATTATATTTGGAATCCTATGTGCATTTTTTATAATATGGCTTTTAAAAACATTTAATATTATATCTATACCAATAGATGTTTATGGTGTATCAAAATTGCCCATTGAGTTGTTATGGACTGATTTATTATGGACTATTATTGGTGCATGTTTAATAGTGTGTTTATCATCATACTATCCAGCAAAAAAAGCTAGTCAAATAAATGTTTTAGAGGTATTAAGAAATGAATAATTTCTCAAACAACTTTTTTAATATATAATAAGACTAAATTAAATCTTTTCTTTGCAATTTTAATTTGTAATGGTTGAATTTAGGCGAATTTTATCTTTTATGGTTATTTTTTATAGCTTTTATTAATATTTTCTTCTTTGTGTATTGTTATTCCATCATTAATTATTATTATATTGTTAAGATTTTCCATATAATATTGATTAGCCATAGAGTATGGTGCTATTAATGTTTGATTGTTTGTTAATAGAATTTTTGAAAAATAGCCAATAGAACCATGCGAAGCAATTATATTTTTACATTTACTAATAGCATATACATCTAAGTATTCCTTGCTAGAATCATTTTTATCACAAATTTTGTAGTCAATTTTTTGTAATTTTATATATAATAATGCACCTTATAAATTTTTATTAATGAAGATTAATATCCATTTTTATTGTATATAATGTATCCTAACCATTGAATTTTATTATCGTTTTTAACTATACTAATTTTTATTGAAACAATCTCTTCTGGAAAAAATTCAATACAAAAATTATTTATATCTTGTTGTAGTTCATCTTTTGAATCTGATAAAAATATTTGTATTTGTTTTACCATAATATTAAATATACTCCTTTTATGATTAACCTAAAAAAATACTTTTTCTTTCTTTATCATTTTTTAGATCAAAACTAATAGAATTTTGCTTAATTTGACTACATTTAGGACATATGCCAGAAAATACTGCTGATAAATTTTTAAGATCATAACCACTGATACTTTTGCAAGTTTGTTTAAAGTCGTATAAATCTATATATAGATCCTCAAGTTTTCCACATTTTTCACATACAACATGTATATGTTTATTTGTATTCAACTCATACCTTTGTTTATAACCCGGTATTTTAACTTCACATAATACACCATAATCACATAATACGGTAATATTTTTATAAATTGTTGCTAAAGATGTATATGGATGATATTTCTTAATTTTTTCATATAAATCTTCAATGCAAATATGTCCATTAATTTCAATTTCTTTCAATATTGCCATTCTTTGCGGTGTTATTTTAAGTTTTTTATTTTTTAATTCTTGTTCAAAATTCATGATATAAACCTTAATTTTGATTTTTATAATATTCATTGATGTTAAAGGTTATCATAAATAAATTAATTTTTATTAATTTTTATGAAAATTACAACTTAATTTATATGAAATTTACTTATTTAACATACAAAACAATTTATATTATCAAATTTTACATAATTGTGGAATTAATCTAAATATATAATTTAGATTAATTATCTAATATATTTGCATTGGCAAAAACTATATAATAAAATAGTTTTTATATTGAATTTCTTTAGATTATTCTGGAATTAATTCTAAGTTTATATAAATTTCAACATCTTCACCCATTGAAGAGCTTGAAGTCTCTTTTCCTATATTAAAATCTTTACGATTTATTGTAGCTTTCAATGAGAGCCCAAAAATATCTTTTTTTATTATAGGATTTTGAACAGGACCTTTTAATTCTCCCATAAACACTACTTTTTTTGTTATGCCTTTTAATGTTAAATCTGTTTCAATTTTTATTCCTTGTCTTGTTCTACTTATTTTTGTAGCCTTCAAAAGTCCCTTTGGATATGTCCCAGCATCAAAGTAAGCATCACCAAGTAAATGACCATCTCTTTCTTCACTCCTAGTATTTATAGATAAAATATCAATTTCACCTTCAATATTATTTAACATTTTTGATTTTTCATCAATATCTACTTTACCGCTAAACTTTGAAAAATTACCATCAACATTAGAAACAATCATGTGTGATATTTTAAAATTTATGTAAGAGTGGGAATTATCTATAGTATATGGTATAGCATATAGATATACAGCTGATAAAGAACTAGCAAAAACTACATTTCGTATAATCTTTTTCATGATAACCTCTTTTTGAAATTAATTTGAGTTTTCAAAACTCTATGGTATTATAGTATGTATTGTGTAAATATTATAATTTTATAAATTTAAATACAATAAAAATGCTAAAATAACTTATATTTTATACTAAAAATTGTATTTTATGTTAAAAATAAATCAATTTAAACATAACAAGTAAATCACATATTATTAAAATATTAATAAAAAAATAAAAAATCATTTAGTATTACTAATCAATTCTATTTCAATCATTTTTGCTTCACTTTTTCTTAATGCTACATGAGTTCCAGAAATATAAACGCTATATGTATGTCCCCAAAGTGAAACATGCCCAATAGAAATTTCTACACCCTCAAAAATACCTAAAGAATAAAGTCTTTTTAGCAATTCATCTTGAATACAATTTAAAGCTTTTATCCTATAAACAAAACCTTTCTTTGCTTCAACTAAAGTCATTTGTAAATCCAAATTAAGAATTAACATTTATTCTACTAAAATAAAAAATGTTATAAAATTGTAACATAAAAATACAAAATCTCAATCTTTATGCTACAATTATTTTTTATTTTAACTAGTAAAAATTTTAATTCTAAAATGAAGGTTTTTTGGTGAGATTTAATCGATATATATGCGATTTACCTATATATGAAGTTGGAAAACCATTAGAATTTATTATGCGTGATAATGGTATTTTAGAGCAAGATATAATAAAGTTAGGTAGCAATGAAAATCCTTTTGGTGTATCTCCTTTTGCTAAAAATGCAATTATTGAAAATGCACATCTTGCTAGTGTTTATCCAGATGATTCATATTATGCTTTAAAGGAAGCTTTATCAAAAAAATATTGCGTTAATGCAAACAATATAATAATTGGTAGTGGTAGCGATCAAATTATTGAATTTTGTTTGCATACTATATGCAACAAAGATTCTAAGGTATTAATGGCAAATATTACATTTGCAATGTATGAGATATATGCAAAGCATTTTAATGCAAAAATTATAAAAACAGAAGATTTCACACATAATTTAGATTCTATGTTTAAGTTATATGAAAAACATAAACCACAAATTATATTTATATGCACACCAAATAATCCTCTTGGAGAAGCATTATTAAAATGTGATATATTAGATTTTTTAAATAAAATAGATGATAATTGTTTAGTTGTGCTTGATTGTGCATATATGGAATATTGTGCTTACAAAGATAAATCATATTTCATTTCACCAACTGATATTACTAAATTTTCAAATGTAATATATTTAGGAACATTTTCTAAAATATATGGATTAGGTGGTATGCGTGTAGGATATGGTATAGCAAATGATGAAATTATACAGGTATTACATAGAGTGAGACCCCCTTTTAATATAACAACACTTAGCTTAAAAGCTGCTACAAATAGTATTGATGATGAAGAATTTATATTAAAAACATTAATAAATAATTTTAATGAAATGGAGAGATATAAGGAGTTTGCAATCAAAAAATCTTTGAAAATTTTAGAATCTTATGCAAATTTTATTACTTTTTTATTGCATAATAAGTTAAATTCTACTAAAATAGTAAATTACTTATTGCAAAAAGGTATTATTATAAGAGATTTAAAAAGTTATGGTTTGAATGCTATAAGGATTACAATTGGTAAGCCAAAACAAAATGAAATTTTGTTAAAGCAGATGTCGATTGCTATAGATAAATGGATTACAACTAATTTATAAGGAAGGTAAGTTTTGGATTTTAAAGCGATATTCACGCAGTTACAGAATCTAATAGGGAAACTAAATAGGAAACAACAAATTGTTATCCTTGTAACTGTTATTGTTATTGTTGCTTTTTTGTCGTATTTGCTTGTATCATCTATAGGCTCTAAAAAAAGTGCTAGTGGGGATGGCTTTGGAGTTTTATTTGCTGCTGAAAATCCAAATGATGCAGGTTCTGCAATTACATATTTAAAGCAACAAAATATTCCATATAAAATGTTGAATGAAAATACTATTGCGGTGCCACAAGATAAAGTTTTTACATTAAGAAATGAACTTGCAGCACAAGGAGTTATTAAAGGTAGGGTAGATTATGATATATTTAATGAAAATTCTTTTGGACAAACAACTGAAGAGTTTGAAGTTAAAAAGATAAGAGCTATTAGGGGGCAATTAGAAAAAACACTTATGACTCTTGCGCCAATACAAGATGCTAGAGTAGAAATAGCTGTGCCAAAAGATGATGTTTTTGTTAAGGCAAGAGCCATCCCTCGTGCAAGTGTAGCTTTGACAATAAAAGATGGAATGAGTCTTACTCAAAAACAAACTTTTGGTATAAAAAATTTAGTTGCTAATTCATTTAATGGATTAACACCAGAAAATGTATTTATTGTGGATCAACATGGCAATCCAATAGGTGTTCAAAGTCCAGAAGAAATTGAAAATGAACAAGCTTTTAGGAATCTAAAATATAAAATAGAAGCAGAGCAAGATAGAGCAAATAAAATACGCCAAGCATTAAATCAACTTGCAGGTGGTGTTGATAGAATGACTGTAAGTGTTAATATGGATTTTGACTTTGGTAAGCAAGAAAGTAAAGAAATAGAATACAGCAAAGAATCTGCAGTGGCTAGTGAAACGGGCGAGGAAATTGAAAGAAAAGGCTTAGCCCCAAAAGATCCAGGTGGTGTTCCAGGGGTAATTAATAATATTGCAGAAGTAAAAGATTTAGATTCAAATAATCGTGAAGAATACAGAAAAAGTTCATTTGTCAAGAATTATCTACCAGATCAAAAAACAACTACAACTAGATTGCAAACTCCTCAACTAAAAAGAATGACGGTTGCTGTTGTTGTAGATGGAACATATACAGAAGAGACAGATGAGAAAACAGGATTTGTAAATATGAAATACAATCCTAGAACACCAGAGGAATTAGCTGAAATAAAAAAGATAGTTGAAGCTTCATCAGGTTATGATGCTTCTAGGCAGGATATGGTTAGTGTAATAGCAGGTCAATTAAATGCAATTGGTTCTGGTAAACCACCTCTTACTAACTTTGAAAAGGTAGCACAAGCTGTTGAAAAATATCTTGGTCCATTTATGCCTTTATTAAGATATGTTCTTGTAATAATTGTTTTATTTTTCTTTTATAAGAAAGTTATTGCACCATTTGCAGAAAGAATGCTTGAAGTTCATGAGGAAGAAGAAACAGAAAAACAGCCATTATTTGATTTTGATGATGATGATGATACGCTTAATCGTGCAAATGAAATGAGAAAAAGAGTTGAAGAGCAGCTTGGTATTGGTGGTGGATTTAATGAAGATGCGGTAAAATATGATGTATTGCTTGAAAAGATAAAAGAAGCAATTAGAACAAAACCAGATGAAGTTGCGGGATTATTTCAAGCTCTAATTCGCGATGAAATTGAAGTAAAATAGTTTATATTATTATAAAGGAGTATCTCATGGCAATGACTTTAACGCCAAAGCAAAGAGCTCAATACGATGAATTATCTATGTCTGAAAAAGTGGCAATATTATTAATACAAGTTGGGGAAGAAATTACTAGCGAAGTATTCCATCATTTAGATATAGAATCTATTACTGAAATAAGTAAGCATATTATGCAACTTGGTGGAACAGATAAAGCTGTTGGAGCTGCGGTTTTAGAGGAATTTTATACAATACTTCAATCAAATCAATATATTAACTCTGGTGGTGTTGATTATGCAAGGGAATTGCTTATTAAAACACTTGGTCCAGATATTGCAAAAAGAGTGCTTGATAAACTAGCTAAAACAATGCAATCAACCAAAAATTTTGGATATTTGGATAAAGTAAAACCACAACAATTAGCAGATTTTATTGTAAATGAACATCCACAAACAATAGCATTAATATTAGCACATATGGATTCTGGAGGTGCTGCTGAAACACTTGGTTTTTTTACAGATGAATTGAGAGCTGAAATTTCCATTCGTATGGCAAATTTAGGTGATATATCACCTTCTGTTGTAAAGAGAGTGTCTGCTGTGTTAGAACAACAAGTAGAATCTTTGACTAGCTATAAGGTTGAAGTTGGAGGTCCTCGTGCAGTCGCTGAAATGTTTAATCGTATGGGGCAAAAAACTGCAAAAGCAACATTAGCTCAAATTGAGCAACGAGATGAACAACTTGCAAATGAAATAAAAGAAATGATGTTTACATTTGAGGATATGATTAAACTTGATAAATCTGCTATTATAGAAATATTAAAAGTTGCTGATAAAAAAGATTTAGCATTAGCATTAAAATCAAGTGCCGATGAATTAAAACAGAAATTTATGAGTAATATGAGTTCTAGGGCAAGTGAACAATTTGCAGAAGAAATACAATTTTTAGGTGCAGTAAAGGTTAGAGATATAGAAGCAGCTCAAAGAAAAATCATTGAAATTGTTCAAAATTTATCTGAACAAGGATTAATACAATTAGGAGAACAAGACGATGTTATCGCGTAATCACAATTTAATACAAGAGGAACATATGGGTGATCATGCTGTAAATAAATATGAATTTAAAGCTATTGTTCCACTTGAGCCAAAAGTTACCATAGATTCTGAACAATCTTTGGAAGATGAAAAAAATGCAGATACAATTCAAAAATCTCAAAATATGAATTCTCTAGAAAAAGAATTAATAGAAAAATTATTACATAAGAGTGATGAATTATCTGGCAATTTAGCAAAACTTGAAATGCAATTTGAAAAAAATCAAGCAAGTATGCAAGAAACTCTTGAAAAAGCTAGTGATGAATCTTATAAAAGAGGCTTTGAAGAAGGTAAAAATGAAGCAAAGCAAATTATGGAAGATGAAATAAATAAAGAGAGAGACAAAATAATTCAATCTTTAATTACTTTAGAAAATGCTCTAAAACAATCACAAGTTCATTTAGAAGCGTTAGAAAAAGAATTAAGTTCTATTGCTATTGATATGGCTAAAGAAGTGATAGTAAAAGAAATAGAAGAAAATTCACAAAAAGTTGCGTTAGAGCTTACTAAGTCTTTATTGTCAAATATTATGGAGGCAACACAAATTGGTATAAAAGTTAATCCCATTGATTATGTGTTTTTGAAAGAGAATCTAAAAGATAGAGAAAAAATACAAATTGAAGCAGATAATGCTATATCTCGTGGTGGTGTTGTAATCTCATCAAATCTAGGTAATCTTGATGGAAATGTAATGTCTAGATACAAGATGCTTAAACAATCTGTATTAGATAATTTAAAAGATTAACTTTATAAAAAGTTTATTTTATGATAGAAATTTTCCCTGCAATAGATTTAATGAATGGAAAAGCTGTTCGTTTAGTAAAAGGTCAAAAACAAAGTGCAAAAATATATGGAGAAGCTATTGATTTTGCAAAACATTTTCAAGATTGTGGTGCAAAATGGATACATATAGTAGATTTAGATGGTGCATTTGAAGGTAATCCAAAAAATATTCATATTATAGAAAATATTGCAAATAATACATCTCTTAAAATTCAAGTTGGTGGTGGTATTCGCACAGAAGATACAATTAAAAACTACTTAAAAATTGGTATTAATAGAATTATACTTGGTTCAATAGTAATTAAACAACTTGATTTTGTTATTAACATGGCAAATAAATATCCTTTAGCTGTTAGCATAGATGCAAAGGATGGCAAAATAGCAACTAATGGATGGGCAGAAGTTAGCAATATAGATTCTATTGAATTTGTTAAAAAATTACAAGATAGCAATTTAGAAGCTATAATATGCACAGATATAAATCAAGATGGTTTATTGTCTGGCATGAATCTTGATTTTATACAAGAAATTGCTAAACAAAGTAAAATATTTACCATTGCTAGTGGCGGTTTTTCTAGTATTCAAGATATAGAAAAATTAAAAAAATACCCACAAATTGGTGGTGTTATTATAGGAAAAGCATTTTATGAGGGCAAGGTTGATTTGAAAAATATAAAATTTTGATTTTGGTTACTAAAAGTATGCTATAATGCGATAAATATTTAAAGATTATAATAAGGAGCGAACTTTGAAATTACTTGTAGTTGATGATAGTTCCACAATGAGGAGAAACATTAAAAATACTCTTCAAAGGCTTGGTTATGAAGATATTTTAGAAGCTGAACATGGTGTAGAAGCATGGAATCACATGACAACTGTAGAAGGCATAAATGTTCTTATAACCGACTGGAATATGCCAGAAATGAATGGTTTAGAATTGGTTAAAAAAGTTCGTGCAGAAGAAAAATATAAAGATATACCAATAATAATGGTAACAACAGAAGGTGGTAAATCAGAAGTAATTACTGCATTGAAAGCAGGTGTAAATAATTATATAGTTAAACCATTTACTCCACAAGTCTTGAAGGAAAAATTGGAAGTTGTGTTAGGTATTAATGAATAATGATTTAAGTAAGAATTTATTATTAATGGTTCCAACCCATTATATATGTTACATAAAGTAAAAATAATCAAATAGTCTATATTTTTGAATTTGTATTTTTTACTATTTATTAGTGTTATTAGTAATTTATAGTAAAAATTTATATTTTAATTTTAATTCTCTAAATTCATCATCAAGGTTAGAGTCCCATACAATACCACTTCCTACACCATATCTATAATATGTTTCATTGCAATATTTATTTAAAGTTCTAATTGGTATATTAAATGTAATATTTTTCTTAGATACTACTCCTATAGTCCCGCAATATACGCCCCTATTTCTTTTTTCAAGCATATTTATTATCTCTATTGTTTTGAGCTTTGGAGCACCTGTTATTGATCCACAAGGAAATAAAGCTTTTAATAGTTCAAATAAAATATAGTTTTTTGGTAATTTTGCTTTTATTGTTGAAGTCATTTGATGTAGAGTAGGATAAGTATGTATTGCAAACATATTCTTTACTTTAACACTTCCTTGAATTGCTACTTTACTTAAATCATTCCTTATTAAATCAACAATCATTACATTTTCACTTCTGTTTTTAATGTCATTTTGTAATATTTTTTTATTTAAATTATCTTTAAATTTATCAATTTTAAATAATCTTTGTTTATTCTTAATCTTATTATAGGTATCGCGGTTGCTAAAACTTGTTATATTTATATTTTTATAACCTCTTTTTGTTGTTCCTTTCATTGGTTTTGTTATTATTTTATTATGTTTTATTTTAAAGAATAATTCTGGTGAAAAAGATAGAATCTCTAAATAATCATTTTTTATATATGCTTTATATTTTGTGTTTTGTTTATTTGCTAAATTTTTAAAACATTTAAAAGCATTAAATGTTGTTTTTGGTTTTAGTAAAATTTCTTGTGTATAATTTGTTTGGTATGTATTACCTAAAGAGATATTTTTCTTAATATTAGCAAAATCATTACTATAACGAATTTTATCTAAATCAATATGTATATCAAATAATGGTTCATTATCTATTTTTTTATTGTTTAATTTATGTTTTTTTTTATTTTTAAATAATTCAAAATAAAGCAATGGTTCTTTGCTGTTTTCAAATGTATTTATTTTAGAATAAAAACTAATATTTTTAATATTATATGCTTGAATTAGTAAAGCACATTCATAAGTCATATATCCAACAAAATATCCATTTTTCTTAGATTTTATATATCTTTGCATATAATTTACACATTCAATAACTTCATTATAAGTAAATGCTTTTAAAGTCTTACTAGATTTTGTATATACATGATTTCCAAATATAAACATTTTACCCCTTGTTTTGAAAAGTATATTTTATTTAATTTAAGCAAATTTTATTTTACTTAATGATAGAATTTTTAATTAGTTTTTTATATTAAAATAATTATAATTTATTCATATTTTAACATACATATATAATTTTTGTGTTATTAGGATATATGAAAATAATAAATTGAAAATTTAAAAATATATTAATAATTAAATAATATTAATTTTAAAATCATATAATTTATTTAAACAATACTAAGGATTATCATGAATTTGCATGGCAAATTGGTTAGGTATTTAGATAATGGAGTAGAATTTTTAGGAATCTTACAAGATAATGATACTATGGTAATGCCACTTGATATAAGCAATAATATGAATGAGTTTATTGTTAATTATGATAGATTTAAGCAATTTATTAAATTAAACAATCCTTACATACCGCTTAAAAATATAAAATTGTTAGCGCCTATTAAAAAGCCACTACAAGATATAATATGTCTTGGCATAAACTATATGGAACATGCAGAAGAATCTATGCGTTTCAAAAAAGAGGTGTTTGATGGCAAAAGAGAAGAGGCAGTATATTTT
>JARIAP010000019.1 GCA_029257755.1 Helicobacter sp. | reverse complement strand
GAGGACTTGCAAAATATATATAAGCTTGTTGTGTAACTTTCTTAGCAATTTTCATAGGTGAACTTTTAATCTTATATTGCTTTATATTAACCTTTTGTCCTTTTGGTAATCTTTTAAGATTATTTTGCAATTTTAAAAGGCTTTTATCTATATCTAAATCACCACCAATTACTATAACCATTTTTTCAAGCACAAGATTAGAATCTAAAAATTGCTTTACATCATTTAAGCTTACAGAATCTATTTCTTTTATACTATTCCCTATAGCAGGATATGCTAATGGCGTCTTTGAAAAAATACTTTTATTTAAAAGCAGCGTTGCTTGATAATCAAAATCCGTACTTTTATTCATAAAAGAAGCATGAAGGCTTTTTCTTATATCTTGCAAAGTAGATTGTGTTAAGTTTGGATCTGCAATTAAACTTCCAAGTTGATTGTAAGCAAAATCCTCATATTCCTTTAAGAAATCAAGTTCAAAACTTAAAGTAGAATTATTAACACTAGCATATAACTCAACTGCCTTACTCTCAAGCAATTCTGCAAATTTGATGTTACCAAGTTTTTTTGTTCCTTTATTTAAAAACATGCTAGATATTGTTGCTAATGGTTGATTTTGTGGATTAAACATATTTCCACCACCAATAAATATAATTTCAACATGCCCTATTGGTATAACATCTGATTTTTCACTAATAACTGGAATATCAACACCATTTATTTTAAAATAACGAATTTGTTCTGCGGACATAAACTGCACTCCTAATACAAAAAATACAAAAAATACAATACACCTTGACATATTAATATCCTAAATTCAAAATTTTTGCAATTATACACAAAAGTTTTTAAATATTTATAACATTAATTCATATAGTATGTATTCTTAAGTTCATAAGTTGATCCCATATAATATCACTTTGTGATATTTTTATGCTATGAGTTTTAGCTCTCTCATAAATACTTTTTACTTCTTCTGTGTTGTTTTGCTGCATTTTACCATTATGTGTAATTAATGGGGGTAGTGTTATAGTTTGTGTGTTTCCATTTTTTTTAGCACAAATCAATACTAAAGTAGCATTTTTATCTACTCTTGGATAAACAAATCTAATAGAATCTAAACTAAAATTAAACTCTCTCAAAATATATATTATATTTGAAAGCATATAAGGAGTATAACAAAATATTAATTTTGCTTGTGGTTTTAATATTTTTTTTGCACCAATTAAGATTGTTTTTAGCGGTAAATTATGGCTTTGTGTAGCTTGCTCTTTAAATATATTTGAAGATGGTAAAGTTTTTCTTGCATAAAATGGAGGATTTGAAATTATTGTGTCAAAATATTGCATTGAATTAATTTTTGCATTTTTTGTTTGAGAATCTTCATTGTTATCTGGATCCTTAATACATATATTGTTAAATTGCATTAATAAATCTTTTGAATTAAAAACATCATTGCAATTAGCATGGATAATATTTGATTTTATATTATTTATTTGAGTATTTTTTGCATTAAGAATAGCATATTCTTTTTGTTTTTCAATTTGGTATAAATTAATCTCTTTTTCTCTTGCACACAATATACCTATTATTCCACTCCCACTTCCAATTTCTAAAACTTTTGATGACTTTTTAATATTTAACAAAGCAAAATCCCATAGAAATAAACTATCACTATTATAACAATACCCTTCTTTTATTTGATATATTTTTGTGTATCTAGTTCTAATCATTATTTCTCTTTTGTCTCTATAATTTAATGCAATTTCTTTTTATTTTGATATTGAAATACAAGCATTATTAAAATACATAACATTCCAGTAAAAATAACTTCACCAAATGAGTTTATAGCCTTTGTTTTACTAATTATAAGAATACCAAATGAAGCACCTGTTGTTATCACAGAAAAGAATATAGCATGTGCTGTTCTTGGATTATCACCTTCTTTTACAGAATAGATTCCATAATCAATATTAACAACAACAAGAATAAGTAGTGCAAATAAGTGCATGATATTTAAATCACTATGAAAAGAAATAACACTTAAAGAACATGCTAGTGGAAATAAAATAAATGCAACAGAATCTATAAAAGCACCTCTTGCTGTTATAAATAACATACATATCATTAAGAATAAAGCTATTCCTAATATAATTAACATAGGTTTATATATAGTGTTTGTTAAATTATCCATAATATGTTGCAAACTTCTTAATTCAATATTAGAATCTTGTTTGTTAATGTTTTCTAATCTTTCTACATTATTATTTTGAGTAATTACTTTTTCTTTATTTTCATAATCTAATTTTTTGACAAAATTCTCTACCTTACTTAAATCATTATCTTTTATTAGTGCTAGATAATAATATTTTTGTTTGCCATTTTCTTTATTTTCTATTATTGTAAAGCCCATTTTAGACAATTGTTCTAATGTTGGCATTACAATTTCTTTTGTTTGATAACTATCTTTAAAAAATTCAAATAAATCATTTAAAAACTCTTCTTTTTCATCTTTATCTTTTATATTTTTATCTTTTTTTAATTCTTGTATTAAATCATGTTTTACCTTTGGTAAAGATTCTAAAAATTTATTTTTGTTATTTATAAAAATACTAGATTCTAAAAATTTTTTATTTTCCTGTATTTGTTTAATAGTAGGCATTATAGATAAAGGTATAAAAGTTTTTGCTTTTGAGTCTTTATTATTAGAATCTAATGTATATTGTAATTTTTTTGCAAGTGAAATCAAACCATCTATGCTATAACTTGATAATAATATTTGACTTACATCATCTTGTGATTTATCAAAAAAATCTCTTTCTTGCAACATAGGTTTATTTTGATAGTCTAATTTCGATAAATCAAAATCTAACTTTATATGTGAAAATGCAAAATAAAATCCACATGCAGCTATAATTAAAAACAAATAACTATTAATAACTTGAAATCTTAATTTAACAAGTTTTGGAAAAAGTCTAGGAGATTCAAATCCTATTATAGGATAAATAAAAGCAAAACTAATATAACATATACTAAGAGATATTATAGCATAAAGAGAAAGTTGCGATAATAATGGAAACGGAACAAATAAACACGCAACAAAACCTACTATAGTTGTCATATAACCATAGAATACAGGTTTATTGAATATTTTATTCTTTTGTGCATATAAATTAAAAAAATTATGATGCATCATATAATCAATAGCTATATTGCTTATTCCCATACCAAAGCTTAAAGCCATAATTGTAACTTTTTGATATACCATAGATACAACAAACATAGAAACTATATTTGCTATGGATATAGTGCATATTGCATTCAATGTAAGCATTGGAATTCTAATAATTACAAAATAAAGTATAATAAGTGCTAATGTTGCAAAAGTGAGTAAATATGTAACTTCTGATAATATTAAATCAAGATTTTTTACACCCATAAAGTTTTGCGAAAAATATCTAATCTGTGGATATTTATTTGCTATTTTTTCAAATTCTTGTAATGTTTCTTTAACTTTATCTTGGCTTATATCTTTCATTTCTATTAAAGCCATATATCCATAATCTTTTGCTACAAATATATGTGATTTTGGTAATTTAAGGCTAAAAATACCAAGTGGATCGCTTGGATGAAAAAAACTAGTTGTATCATTAGAATCTATTTTGGTATCTTTACTGATGATGCCACTATCAAGTTTTTCATCTTCATCAATTTGTTTTTTTATTTCATTTAATCCTATTATAATTTTATCTTTTATTTGTTGTGTTGTAAAAACATTGTTTAATGGTTTTGGTGTTGCTATATATAAATAATTTGAAGCAATATAATCATCTAATTCTTGTGTTGGTTTAGTTCTAGTCATATTTCCTTGTATATTTGGAATATCATTTATTTTATATAAAAAAGACATTAAATCATCATGTGATTTTTTATCAAATCCTTTAATTGCTACAAATATATTTCTAGAGTTTGAAAATTTTTGATAAATATCAATTATTTCTTTATCCTTTGTTTTTGGAAATAAATCTAATACTTCTTGTGTAATTTTAATATTATGAAAAAAAACAAGAAAAATTACAATTGCAATTAAAAAAACAATAAAATTAATAAAGCGAAACACATTAAATCCTTAATATTATGTATGATATATATTTCTATTTATATAAAAGATATTAATAAAATAACAAAATTTTCATATTATTTTATGTTAAATTAATATTAAATTTGATATTATACGACTATATATTTTTTACTTAAATCACTACATATAATTTCAAATTAAATAAAATTATACAAAAAAATAAACAAAATGTAATATTTTTTTTACATTTTCTTGACAATGGTATAATTTTTAGATATAATTTTATCGGTGCTTCAAAGTTTGAAGTGCTAGTTATGATGAGGTTACCCCCTCCAATTTCCCTACATCATAACTTTCAGAGTCTTTGCTCACCCCCACAAGCAAAGATTTTGTTACTCTCCACTCCTTTTATAAAGCTCCTATTTGGGGCTTAGTTTTTCATTTTACTCCTTTGTTTTATTTAAGATTTTGGTTTTTTGAGCAATGCTCAAGATAACCTAAAAAATATTTAGTTAAATATTATTATATATTTTATTCAAAATCCCACCAAATATCATTTATTATTTCTTCCCCAATATAATATATTTGACCAATTTTTGGTATAACAAATGGCATTTCAATACTTTTAAATTCCCTATATAAATATTTTACAACTTCATTCCATCCATGACTACCAGCTAAAAATCTTCCCCAATGTATTGGTAAAACCATTTTTGTTTTTAAGTCTTTTGCTTCTCTTAATATTTCATGTGGAAATGAATGTGAAAACTTCCATGCTTCATTATATTGCCCACTCTCTAAACATGCCAAATCAAATCCACCAAAAGTTTCTCCTATTAAACTAAAATGCCTATAATATCCACCATCTCCACTTATAAATATTTTTTTATATGTAGGTTTATAAAATTCCAATACAAAACTAGCCCATAATGTTGTATTGATTTTATTTGTGCGACCTGAATTATGTTGTGCTGGAGTAGCTGTAATTTTAAGTATAGTATCTGTTGATATAGAATCTTTTTTTATTATTTCATTACTAAATTTGATACCATTCCACCAATCAAGTTCTATTATCTTTTCAGGCTTTATTCCCCATTTTTGTAGGTATTTTCCAACTTTAAGAGGACATATAAAATACTTTGTTTTATAATTAATTGCCATAACACTATTTTTATCTAAATGATCAAAATGAGAGTGTGTAATAATAATTGCAAATATATTTGGAAAATCATTTTCTTTGTAACATTTAGTCTGTTTAAAGGCTTTATTTATAAAATATATAGGAGAAGCATACATAGTAAAAAGTGGATCTATAAGGATCGTAATATCTTTATATGAGAAAAATAATGAAGAATGCCCAAGCCAAGATATACAAAGTTTTTCTTGTATTGCTTTTAAATTAGAATTTATATATGGTATATTGTTTTGTGGTTTAGAATTTTTTGGATAAAACTTATAATATTTCAATATATCTTTTATTTTTATTTTTGGTGGTAGCATAGCATCTTTATTTTCATTGCAAAAAATAACTCTATTTTTATGTTGCGTTGTTGGTGCTGCTGTTCTATATGAATCTTGTATGGAAAAATAATTTACTTTATACATTAATATCTATAATTTTATAAAACTTCAATATCTGCTGCAATAGCACCGCTTCTTTTCATAGTTTCAAGAATTGATATTACACTTTGCGGACTAGCACCAAGCCTTTGTAATGCGCGTACAACACCAGCAACTGTTGGTTTTTTACCATTACTACTAAGAGTATTTGTTTTTGGATCAAGTGTCATAGAATCTACTGAAATGCTATCCTTATTTGTATCTAAATCATTTGTAATTTTTAAGGTTAAATCACCATGAGTTAAAACTATTGGTTGGACACTTATACCTAATCCTGATACTATTGTGCCTGATTTCTCATCAATCACAATTTTTTCTCTAGCAGAGTATTGCACATCTATTTCTTGCACTAACGCTAAAAACTCAATCATACTAAGATTTTCTGGTTTATTAATTTTTATTGTCCTTGAATCTATTGCTTGTGCAGAATTATCTCCAAAAACTTGATTAATTCTATTTTGAACTTTTATAGCATTTTGAAAATCTGATTTTTTTAAACTAAGTGTAGTGCTATTTTGATTTGCAAGGTTATATATAACTTCTTTTTCTATTGTAGCACCACCATTGATAGTCCCGCTAACAAGACTATCTCCCTTTCCAACACTAATTGCACCTTGTGCCACAGCATATATTTGCCCATCAACTGCATTAAGTGGCGTCATAACAAGAGTTCCTCCTTGAAGGGATTTAGCATCACCTATACTTGATATTTTAATATCTATTTTATCCCCTTGTCTAGCAAATGGTGGTAATGATGCAGTAACCATTACAGCTGCGACATTTTTTGATTTTATATCATCTGAAGTAACTTTAACATTCATAGTTTCTAACATGTTTGCCATTGATTGAGCAGTGAATTTAGATCCACCTTTATCACCTGTTCCATTTAAACCTATAACTATACCATAACCCATAAGTTGGTTGTCTCTAACACCTGCTATATTGCTTAAGTCACCAATTTTTTCTGCAAACATCACATTAAATATAGATAAAATTAGACTTATAAAAAATATTTTATATAAAATCTTTGTATATTTTGTTGGTGTTTTATGTAAAAATATTAAATATTTCATTTACAAATCCTTTAGTTAAATATAATAAATCCTTTATTATAAACAATATAAACAAAAATAATTCCAAATAATATATGAAATTACTTTTTATTTATATAGTTATTTTAAATCTACTCTACATCTATCAAAGAAAATACATGAGTATTTTTATCTATCTCCTGCCTATCTTTTTCTCCTGAAAATTCTATTAAATTAATCAAACAGGAAAACTCTATACATTTAGCTTCCAATCTTTTTATTAATTTTAAAGCAGCATTTGCTGTGCCACCAGTAGCAATTAAATCATCAATTAAAATAACATTAACACCCTTTAAACCAGAAAAAGCATCTTCTTTAATTTCAATAGAATCTTTTCCATATTCAAGAGAATAGCTTTGAGATATAACTTTCCCGGGTAACTTACCTTTTTTTCTAATAGGAACAAAACCAGCATTTAATGCAAATGCCAAAGCAGAGCCAATCATAAAACCTCTTGCTTCAATTCCAACTACATATTCTACTTTATATGCTTGATAGCGATGTGCAAGCATTTGTATATATTCATTAAACAATTTTCCATTTTGTAAAAATGTTGTAATATCTTTAAATAAAATGCCTTTTTTAGGAAAATCTGCTACATTTGTAATTGAATTTTCAATTTCTTCACGCAATGTAGGCTTATGTTTTGCCATTTTAACATCTGTATGACTAGAATCATCAAGCAATAAATCCTCATTGCTAAATGAATTAATTGGTTTATCTAATTCATCTTTATCTTTTTTTTTCAACACACTCATACCTTTAGAAAAATTTAATTTAAAAAACATAACATATACTCCTATTGTAGGGTAACTTATAATAATGCTTCTATTTTTTGTTCTAAATCCTTGATTCTACTTTTATAATTATCTGTTTCTATGCGATATTGAGAATTTCTTTGTTTTAATGTTTTAACTTCACTTTTTAATGAATTAAGTTCTTTAGTTAAAATATCTATATTGCCTAATGCTCTTTGCAATGATAATTGATGTTTTTGTATTAACACTTCAGTTTCTACAAGAGTATAACGCATGTGAGAAGATTCTTTTCTTTCTTTTTGTGCAATACTTTTATAATAAAATGCACTTACAATCATAAATAATACAAAAAGAATAAAAATAGTTAAAGCAAACCAAGTTACAACATCACTCATATTTACTCCTTAGAATCCTTAGAAATTGTGAGCTTATCTATTCTTATAGAATGTCGCCCACCTTCAAATTTTTCATTTAAAAAAGCAGCTACAATAGCCTCTGTTAGTCCAATTCCTATAACTCTTTCACCTAAACACAAGATATTAGCATTATTATGTTTTCGTGCAACAGTAGCCATATATGGATCAACACATAATGCAGCTCGTATATTGCTATATCTATTTGCAGCAATACTCATTCCAATACCACTGCCACATATTAAGATTCCTATATTATTAGAATCTTTTATAACTTCTTCACATAAAGGTTTCGCCATATCGGGATAATCAACACTTTCATTAACATTTACACCTAAATCCTTAAATGGTATTTCATGTTGTTTGCAATACTTTATAACAACCTGTTTTAATTTTATACCAGCATGATCATTTGATATATATAACATTTTTATTCCTTAAAATATTATAGTTTTAGAAAAAATACAAAAATACTTTGTATCACCCACAATATTATTTCTCGTGTTGGAGGTAATAATAAAATTAAAATAATTAGTATAATACCATATTTTTCAAGATTATTATACCATCTAGCAAATATTGTAACATTAAAATATAATCCTAAGTAAGCTAAAATTAATGCACCACTTAATGGTGGTATTGGTAATAAATTAAAAATAGCTAATAATATATTTACCTGTAACATTATTAGTAAAAAGTTCATTAATAAGCCATAATAATCTATAAATTTATATTGTAATCCTAATTTTAATATAGAAACAACACTTAGTGCTACAAGAAAGTTAAAGAATGTTCCAGACAAAGAAACATACAAACAACCCTTAATGCCGGTTGATTTTTCTATATTATCAAAATTAACAGGCATTGGTTTTGCGTATCCAAACATGAAATTAGCACCAATTAAAATTAATGTTAAAGGTATAATAATAATACCAAATATATCTATATGTTTTAATGGATTTAATGTTATTCTATTAGATTTTTTAGGTGTTTCGTCTCCATATTTCAATGCCATTAATCCAAACAGAATTTCCCTACCAATAGCAGAAAACAATATAGATATAATATAAAAGCAAATCATAAGTATGGCTTCAATCACGCTTATATCTTCCATATATACCCTTTATAATTATACATAACCAATAGAATCTAAGTTTTATTATAGAGAAAAAGTAATTATACTTTGACAACTAATATTTTCATAAACTCTACATTCTCCATCAAATGACTTAGCCTCTTTTTGTAATGTATCCACACTTTTAAACATTCTTTGCCAACGCACTTTATATCTATTAATATCTTCTTGTGCATCTGATTCTATACTATCTGTTAATGTAATGCTAAAATATGTAAACCAAGGTTTCCCAACAATTCTACTATAATCTACAACACCCCAAAACCTAGAATCTTCGCTATTATCTCTATTGTCACCAACCATAAAAAATGAATCATCTTCTATTTGACGATAAAATATTTCTTCCATATTATCATCAAATTTTGGTTCCATAGCTATACCATTACCATTTGGAATATTATTGTTTATGCCATATTGAGATCTGCT
>JARIAP010000199.1 GCA_029257755.1 Helicobacter sp. | reverse complement strand
GCTAATGTTCTTGCTACTTTTTTTATTTTTTGCTCACCTCTATAACTCAAATTAAAACGCATTTTTGCTTGTTCTAATAAATTTTTACACTCATCACTAAGTATGCAATATTTTTCCACTTGAGATTCTGATAACTTTCCATTAAATATTATTTTTCCCTTAGAATCCATCTGTCCTCTTTTTATTTGTCGTTCAAATACCATAAAAACTATATTTTGCATATTTTTAGAATCAAGTTTAATGTTGTATGATTTTTTATATGCTGTTTGTATTTGTTCTTGCATTTGCACATATAAATCAATTCTATCTAAAAATGGCTCACTTAAATGATTTCTATAGCTTTTAATCTCTGTATCCTTACACCTACATTCTTTTGTAGTTGATAATAAATTACCACAAGGGCAAGGATTCATAGCACCTACAAATAAAAACGAAGTATCATAAATTACTTTTGAATGCACACGAGATATTGCAAGTTGATTATTTTCAAGTGGCTCTCTTAAAGATTCTAAAATATCGCGTTTGAAATATGGTAATTCATCAAAAAATATTATTCCATTGTGAGCTAGGGCAATTTCACCCGGATTTACTTTAAATTGAGATGCACTTCCCAAAATACTTGCTTTTGAAGCACTTTGATGAGGTGATCTAAAGCTTCTTTTTGGCTTGTATTGCAATGTTTGTTCATTTAATGCTTGTAATTTTACGCTCTCTATCATTTCATTTAGACTTAGTGGTGGCAATATATATTGCATTCTTTTTGCAATCATACTTTTACCACAACCAGGACTTCCTTCAAACAAAATATTATGAAATCCACATGCAGATATTAATGCGGCATAAATAGCTCTATCTTGATTTTTTACTTCTATAAAATCATTTTCAAACGAATCATCGTAATAGAATTTTTGATTGCAAATTTCTATATATTTAAAATTAAAATCGCTATTTATTGTAGTTGTTTTTATGTTTCCCCTTAAAATATCTAATGCATCTGTTATATCATTTGCAAAGTTCATTTGCAAATTTGGTATCTTTGTGTAAAGCTCTTTTGAATTTGATGGTAATATGATTTTTGAATTTGGCTTATATATTGCAATATCAAGCAACATAGGATATATTAATGCTACATCTTTAATAACTCCATCAAGTCCTAACTCACCAAATGCAAACCATTCTTCAAGATATAAACTTTCTTTACTTGCAGCAATTAGCAAAGCAATTGGCAAATCGAAATGACTTCCATTTTTTGGTAAATCCGATGGGGATAAATTTATATTTAACTTTTGTGTTGGAAAATCTATGCCTAAATTTGAAAGTGCACTTAAAACCCTATGTTGAGACTCTTTTATAGAGCTTGAAGCAAGACCAGTGATATTAAATGTTGGCAGACCATTGCAAAATGTAGCTTCTACTTCAATAATTTTAGAATCTAAACCATCTTGTGTTGCACAATAAATTTTATTTACCATAAATATCCTTAATATTGCAATTAAATATTATATTACATTTGATTATAGCATTAAATTAAATAAAGTTATAAATTTATATAATGATATATACTTTATACTAAAAATACTTTTTATTTTGATAAAATATAATACAAATATATAATAAAACTTATTATAATATAAAAAGCACATAAATTAAAGGTTTGTAATGATTGAATTAAAGCAAAAAATAAAAGAAATTATTAAAAAGCTTAATGATGTTTCAGACAAAGAGACTCTAGAAACTTTGCGTATTGAAATAAATGGCAAAAAAGGATACTTAACACAAGCATTTAGTAAGTTAGGTGAATTAAGAAATGACTTAAAAAAAGAAGTTGCATCAGAGATCAATGCACTTAAAAAAGAATTTGAAAATATTTTTAATACAAAAAAAGAAGAAATTGATTTAAAAGATTTAGAACAGAGGTTAAAACAAGAAAAAATTGATACAAGTCTTTTTAAAAAAATAGGTTTTGTTAGTAATGGACATCCAGTCTATCAAATGAGAGATATTATAATTGAGTATTTTACTAACCTAAATTTTTCTTTGCAAGATGGTCCATTTATAGAAGATGATTTCCATAATTTTGAAGCTTTAAATTTACCAAAATATCATCCTGCAAGGGATATGCAAGACACATTTTATTTTAAAGATTCTATGCTTTTAAGAACTCATACTTCACCAACACAAATTCGCACTATGGAGCAAAATAAATTACCAATTAGAATGATATGCACAGGTGCTACATTCAGAAGAGATTATGATATGACTCATTCTCCTATGTTTCATCAATGTGAAGGATTAGTCGTTGAAGAAGGGGATCATATAAGCTTTGCACATTTAAAATATATTTTAGAGCAATTTGTAAAACATATATTTGGCAGTAATGTTAGGGTTAGATTTAGATCATCTTTCTTTCCATTTACAGAACCTAGTGCTGAAGTTGATGTTAGTTGTATGTTTTGCAATGGTGATGGTTGTAGGGTATGTTCTCACACAGGATTTCTTGAGATACTTGGTTGTGGTATAGTAAATCATAATGTATTTAAAGCAGTTGGTTATAAAAATGTTAGTGGTTATGCTTTTGGAATGGGTATTGAAAGACTTGCCATGCTTAAATGGGGAATTAATGATTTACGCAGTTTTTATGAAACAGATTTAAGAATCTTGGAGCAGTTTTAATGATAGTTACAAATGAGAGTTTAAATCATTTTATTAATATAGATAATATTAATTGGAAAGAGCTTGTGTGTATTCTAAGCTCTATAGGCTTAGAAGTTGAAAAAGAATATGAAATAAAAATACCTAAAAATGTTGTAGTTGCAAAAATAGTTAAAAAAATTCAACATCCAAATGCAGATAAACTAAGTGTTTGTGAGGTTGATATTGGCACAGAAACTTTGCAAATTGTATGTGGTGCAAAAAATGTTTATGTAGGTCAATTTGTTGCATTAGCACAAATAGATAACATATTGCCATTTGGAAAATATGGTAGCACAAAGATTCTAAAAAGCAATATTAGAGGTGTTGATAGCTTTGGTATGCTTTGCTCAAGTGTAGAGTTAGGATTACCAAAACTAAATGATGGTATATTAGAGCTTGACTTGAGTATTGGTGAGCTTATATTAGGAAAAGAACTTTGTGAATATAAAATTTTTAATCAAAATGTTCTTGAATTAGGTATTACCCCAAATCGTGGAGATTGTTTATCTGTATTGGGAGTAGCAAGAGATATAGCAAGTTATTTTAATTTGATACCAAAAAGTATTATAGCTAATGAGCCAAACATTGCACTTGGTGTTGGTAGGTTTCTACAAGTTGTGCCTCATGGCGATTTACATTCTTCATTGCTTTATAGAATTATAGAAATAAAAGAAGGTTATACTCCATTATCAATTGCATTATGTTTAGGATTAAATGGTAAATATAAAGATTGTGTTATGAGTAATTTTGCTGAATATACATCGTATATGACAGGTGTTTTGTTTAATATATATCCTATGGATTCTAAAAATATTTCTACAAATAGTTTAGAATCAAAACTAATAATTAAAGCCGATGAAAATGATCTAGAATCTGTATATAGTGAAATAAAAGATAACAATGGAGTTATAACCCATAATAAATTAAGTATAATTGGGGCTAACACATATAAAATTGAACAAAGGGATTATCCGCGAACTATAATATTAGAAGCAAGTTTTATAGATTCTGAATTAATAGCAAATAAAACTTATGGTTTAGATAAAAAAGATTTTAATCAAGATACTATGCATAGATCAACTAGGGGAACAAATCTTGAATTAGAAGTTGGAATGAATTTTATTTGCAAAAGCTTTGAAATGCTAGATTCAAATTTATATTCTGGTGTGCAAGAAATAATAAGGATGCCAGAAGTAAAAAACATTCAAATGACTTTTAAATATATTTCAGACTGCATTGGCAATGAAATTGAGAAAGAAGAAATAGCATTGCTTTTAAAAAGACTTAATTTTAGACTTCAAGCTACTTGTGATGATAATTTCTTTATAGCACAACCCCCACTATTTAGAAATGATATAAAAACAAAACAAGATATAGTAGAAGAAGTATTAAGATTATATGGAGTTGATAAAGTAATACCAAAAAAACATACAATACAGCAAGTAGAACAAGTAACTAAATCTTACAAACTACATAAAGAAATAAACAAACTTAGATATAAATCATTGTCTCATGGATATATTGAATGTATACATTATGTATTTGATGATTCTAAGAAATTAAAACAATTAGGATTTGAATTATTAAATGAAAACAAAAAATTACTAAATCCAATTACAAGTGAATTAGACACACTTAGACCATCTCTTATTCCTCATATTTTAGAAAGTATATCAAAAAATAAATGTTATGGGTATGAGGGTATTAGATTATTTGAAATTGGAAATATATATGATAACAATAGAGAGGCAAAACAAAGTTTAGCTTTCGCAATAAGTGATTATATATCAAAGCCAAGTTATCCAAATCCAAAGGGAAAAGAAATTGATTTTTTTACATTTGCACAGAATATAAGTGAGATTATAGGTGATTTTGAATGTATAAATACTTCTAGTCAATTTCAAAAATCTACTCTTATTCACCCATATCAAAGTGCAAATATAATGAAAGATGGAGTTGTAATTGGAATTATCTCTAAATTACATCCAAATATAGCAAAATTTTATGATTTAGATTCTGTATTTTTTTGTGAAATAGACTTGCCATTGTTGCTTGATAGTTTAAAAGATAAAAAATTAGCAAAAGAATTTTCAAAATATCAAGCAAACAAAAGAGATTTAACTATTTTAATAGATAAAAATACGAGTTTTAATTCAATAAAAACAGAACTTGAAAGAACAAATATAAATTTTATAAAAGATATTTTACCGCTTGATATTTACAAAGAAAATGATGATCAAATTGCATTAAGCATACGATTTATATTTCAATCACTAGAGATGACACTTACAGAATCACAAATGCAAGAATGTTTGCAAAAAAGTCTTGATGTGCTTGATAAAAGATTTAATGCTAAATTAAAAATGTAATTTTTATAAAATATGATATTTATTGAATCAAAATATATTAAATTTTGCATTTAATTTTTATAGATATTATTTAGTTTAATATTTTGCTTATATAATTAAAAAATATAGCTATATCCAATACTTAATATATAAGGATTAATTTCTAACCTTTCTTTATTATACTTATAGCTAGTTCTTATGGTGGGAATTTTTGTGCTAATTTCTATCTTATGTTTCTTGATTATGGTGGTACTTATACCAACACTAATTGGCACAATAAAACCATTATATGAATAATATTTTTCAAAATCACTTCTAATATCCATATTATTCCATTGTAGCAATTTATATCCAACACCAATTCCTGTAAATATACCAATAGAAAAATTTTTACTATTAAAAAAATTAAACATAAATTCGCTAATAATACTTATATCTTCAGTTGCTATTTTAGCATTTGTTAAAAAATATCTAAAGTTGCTATAATCATAGTTTGCATATATTCTAATACCAAATAGTTTATTTAAAAATTTATTCCAACCTATTTTTAAACCAAGATTCCCTTGTGTTTCGCTCTCATTTCCATATAAATGAAAATTAGATAAACCAATATCTTTCCATTCTTTTTTAATTCCATAAGAATCATAAAAATTTACCTGCATAATACTAATACCAATATTTACACCAACAAAAAGACCACTTTCTTCTGTTTGTTGTTCTATATTAGAATTTGCAATAGAAATATTAAATAATAATGCAAATATTATTGTGTAAAATTTAGTTATATTCATTAATTTTCTCTGTATTTATTGATTTACTTTATCAATTAAAACATATAAAATAAATAATAATATGGGTATAAATATTGCTATTGATATGTTAAATAATTTTTTATATTTTTTATATTTTCTTATATATTTATTTAAAACCTTATCATCACAATGCTTAATTAATGATAAATAGTCTTTGTATGTAAAACCATATATTTTATATAGATGATTATCTCCAAAGATGCTTTCATTATATGATCTCATAATCATATTAAATCCCCAATATTTTCTCATTACATGTGGCGATAATAAAGCCATTCTACCTAAAAAAAACCTTATATCTTTAGGATTAGGTTCAATCCCAATATCTTTTATTTCTTTTTCAAAAATACTTTTTAACATATCAATATCATCAAATTTTAAAAAAGAATCAAGTAAAGCAAAAACTTCGGCTCTATGCATTAATTCTGTAGAATCATTATCTGCACTAATA
>JARIAP010000194.1 GCA_029257755.1 Helicobacter sp. | reverse complement strand
ATTAGTATAACATATATAAACAAAGAAAATGATAATGTTATTTTAATTTGAATTAATTTTATTATTTTTTAATATTTATTAATTTTAGCTATTTTAATTTGTTAAAGTTAGTTTAAATTTATAATTATTTATAACATTTACTTTTAATTTCTTTTATATTTTTAGTTTATCTCATGGTATATTAATATAATTATAAAACTTAAGGATAATTATGACAAAACATCTTGCAAATCTTGTAAAAATTGCAAAACAAAAGCTTGATACCCATGAGAAAAATCTATTAAGAAATCAAATTTCAATAAGTAGAAAATATGAAGACATAAGCATTATAAATACTCATATTTCTACTATTCCCATACCATCGTCTGGTAGTTTTAGTGCGTATCAAAGTCAAAAAGATTCTATACAAGCATATTTATATGAAATAAATGAAATTCAGTTGCAGATTGGAATTTTAAAGCAAGAACAAGAATATATAAAAAAAGAGATGCGTATTGCACATTTAGAGCATGAAAAAATGCTTTATATGTATAATAAAGCAAAAGATGCACAAACAATAGAGGAAAATAAAAAAGAAATAAAAAAAATAGATGAAGTTACTGCAATTTTACATATTCATCATAAGACAAAGTAGATATAAAATTATACTAGTTGAATAATTTGATAAATATAAGAGTGATATTTGCTATAATATAAAAAACAAACAAAAAATATTTTAATCAATTAAAATTTTAATATTGTAAAAATAGTATAACTATAAGGGTTTATTGTGAATTATATCTTATTAAAATTACCAAATTGGCTTGGTGATACCATTATGCTAACACCAACGATTTCTTGTTTGCAAATAGTTTTCCCAAAGGCAAAATTTATTTTAGTTGGTAATGCCTTAAGCACAAGCATATTTGAAACAAATAATTATATTGTTAAGATTTTTATTGATACAAGCAAAGATTCTAAGGGATTGTTTAATAGAATCAATGCTACTTTAAGTCTTGCATTAGAAATAAATCAATACTTAAAAGAAAATAATGTAGAATTTATTGATTGTGCTATCACATTTCAAAATAACTTTTTTTCTGCATTTTTACTTGCAAAGATTTATGCGAAAAAAAAAGTTGGATATAGTGATAAAAATATATTTGGCATTCGTAGGTTTTTACTAACACATGGTGTTAAATATAGTAGTGGTCGTCCCCCTGCATGTAAGCATCAAGTATTAAGTTATATAAATTTATTGTTACCTATTTTATCTATCCAATTCTTTAAACAAAATAATCATGAAATAAATAATTATAATAATAATGCATCATTAGTTCAAAATATATTGTTTTCACAGGCTAAAGAGTTAAAGTTATATATAAAAATCAATACAAAGAAATTATATAAAAAAAATATAGTAGCAATAAGTTCTGGTGCTAGTTATGGTATTTCTAAAATGTGGTTAGAGAATTATTTTATAGAAACTATTGTTGATTTGGTAAAAAATGGATTCTATATTAGAATCTATGGTGCTAAAAATGAAGTAGAAAGGAATGCAAATATATATAATAATGCACTTAAATTGTTGCCAACAAAATTTCATTCAAATATAGACAACTTAAGCGGACAAACAAGTATAAAAGAATTAGCAAATTCATTAAATGAATGCTCTCTTTATATAGGAAATGATAGCGGAACTACGCATATAGCAAAGGCTTTAAATATTCCAAGTATTGTTCTATTTGGTCCAATGCCATTTGAATGGTGTAGCCCATGGAGTAATAATGATATAAAAAAGATAGATGATCATTATTATATTGGTAATGTAGTTGCAATTAGAAAAGAGATTCCATGCTCACCATGTAAAAAGAAAATATGCCCATTGAAACATCATAATTGTATGAAACTAATAACACCTGATGAGGTGCTTAATATAGCATATGACTTGTTGCATTTTAGTAATTTATAACTTCTAAATTAATTAATTATTTTTTTTATATTATAACCTAAAACCCCATTCTGCTTTAAGTTTATCTATTGCTTCTTTATCTATATCTACACATAACATACCCTCTTCATTTTCAATAGAATCTATAATATTTTGTCCTAAGCTAACAAAGCTATGTCCATAAAAATCCCATTCATAACCATCATTAGATTTATATGTTCCTATGCGATTAGCTCTAAATACATAGCATGAATTAGTAAAAGCATGTGTTGTAAGTAAATTTTTCCATCTCTCTTGAGATGAAAAAGTGCTAGCAGTAGATACCAATACAACATCTACATTTGCCCTTTTAAATTCCATCCAAAATTCATCAAAATGTGCTTCAAAACCAAATAATACTCCAAATTTTATATTGTCTGCCATAAATGTAAATGGTAGTTTTGGTAATTTAGAAGTATCATTTGAAAAAAAGTTTGATTCATTCCAATGTTCATATTGTATTAATCTTTGTTGTGAGTAATACATAACATTTCCATTATGTATAATAGCCATATTTTTATAATACCCTTTATTTTTGTATTGCACACAAGGTAATATTATAGTATGATTGTATTCTTTTGAAAGCTCGATAGTAAAATCAAATTTATTTTTATTCTTTAGTAATTCATTTGGCTTTAGCAACCATTCTTTAGAAAAGAATGGATCAAGCACATATTCTGCA
>JARIAP010000166.1 GCA_029257755.1 Helicobacter sp. | reverse complement strand
GCTAAATAAATCAATGCCCTAAACGAATAATCGCTAAATTTAGATAATTGCATATATTTCCTTAATAAAATAAACTTAGATTCTATTATAGCAAAGCATTCATTAAGATATTTATATAAAATAATGTTAAAAACAATATTGATACTAAATGTTTATTTATTTCATATAAAAAGTATAAGATTTGCTAATATTATTTTATAATAGTAAGTAAATGATTAAATCATAATGTAAGGGATAAAATGGTAACTCAAAATATAAGTTTAGAAGATAAATTAAAGAAGAGATTAGAATTACTTGTAAGTTCAAAAAAAACTACTTTTTTGCAAAATGATTATTCTAAATCATGGATTAAACAAAACTTATCATTAATAGGAATATCAAGTAATATGCTTGATATTTGTATTGAAGTTTTAGAATATATGGGAGATCTAAAGGTTATATGGTTACATTTACAAGAGTGCACAGGTTGTAGTGAAAGTCTATTGAGAACAGAAACACCTAGTTTTGATACATTAGTATTTGATTTATTTAAAATTGAATATCATGACTTAATTATGTATGCTAGTGGGCATGGTGCAATTTCTGCATTAGAACATGCAAAAGAAAAACAAAACTATGTTTTACTTGTTGAAGGTAGCATTCCTATGGGATTTGCTAAGAATTATATTACACTTGCAAATAGAAATGGATATGAAGAGATTTCTCATTTAATCAATAAAGCAGAAGCAGTATTTGCTATTGGAACATGTTCTAGTTTTGGTGGCATACAAACAGCATATCCAAATCCAACTAATGGATATGCCTTAAATCAATTATTTGATTGCGATATAGTAAATATATCTGGTTGTCCGCCAAGTGATAAAAATATAATAGCAACATTGCTTTACTATTATCTATTTAAAGAAATACCACAATTAGATTCTCTTAAGCGTCCATTGTGGGCATATAATAAAAGTGTACATGATTTATGCGAAAGAAAAAGTTTTTTTATGTCTGGTGATTTTGTAGAATCTTTTGATGATCCAAAAATGAAAGATGGGTATTGTTTATATAAAGTCGGTTGTAAAGGTCCATATACATATAATAATTGTCCAAAAGTAAAATTTAATTCAAAAACAAGTTGGCCTGTGCAAGGTGGGCATGGTTGCATTGGTTGTAGTGAGCCAAACTTTTGGGATAATTTTGGTAATATAGAAAAACCTATAAATAATGAAAACTTTTTTATAATGAATAATAAATTTTTACCAAAAAAAATTCCCATAAAACAACAAAAAATATCCATAAAAACACAAAAAGAATTTTTAGAATTTATACAACAAAATAATTATACAAAAAGTATATTTATAAATTTAGACATAAATAAAAATCAAATTATATTGCAAGAAAACAATATTTGTAAAGAATTAATGAATATAAATATTGAAATTAACCCAAAACTTATATTAAAAGAATACGAGAATAAAAATAAACAAGGAAAAAGATTATATGAAAATTATAAAATAAAATTTTCACAATGTTTTGAATCAATCCAAAATATAGACAATACAAGTAAAATAAGCACAAATATATATGATATATTAAGCTTATTTAATATTATATTAAATAGTAATTCTAAATTATCTAATATTGAAATAGATTCAATTAATTCTTGGTTAAATGGAGATATTAATTGTTGTCAATTACAAACAAAATTTAATGCAAAAAATGTTATAAAACTTGCACAAGAATTTAAATTTCCTTATATAAGTGAATTAAACTTTAAGTTTAAGAATGAAAATAACATGTTAAATTTAGATATAAACAAAGCATTATCTACTGCAATGTCTTATCGTATAGGTGGATTAGATATACAAGGAATTGCATATAGCATAATATGTGATATAGCAAAAATTATATCAAAAGAAATTATACAATATGAATGTAATGTAATCTTGCAAGGTGATATTTTCCATTTGCAACAAGTGCAACAAATTTTTATTAAAAATAATAAAGAAGTATTATTTTTAATATAATCAAATTATATTATAAATAAAGGATAAATATGAATAAACAAAAAAAAGAAATACATTTAAGTAAAAAACTACTTGAAAGGCTTTTTACAAGTGCATCTATAAAGCGTTGGAATGATAAAGCCGTGCCACTTGATTTTGTAGAGCTTGATAAACAAGCACATAAAGTAATATTAGCATATTTCTTTGCTAAATATGAAGAAGCAAGAGGAAATAACATTAATTATACATTGCTAATACAACAATTTATATTTGAATTTTTTGAAAGGGTAGTTTTAACAGATATCAAACCCCCTGTTTTTACAAAATTAAAAAGTGTGCATGGAAAAGAATTAGCAAGTTTTGTCATAAAACAACTTGATGAAGAGTTAAATTCTTTTGAATTTTTTAAATCTATGGAAAGTTATCTTGCAAACCCAAATAACAATATAGAAACAAAGATTCTAAAAGCTGCACATTTCTACTCGTCTAAATGGGAATTTGATATTATTTATAATTTCAATCCAAAACTATATGATATTGAAAATATAAAAAATATTATTGATTCCCAAAGTGAAGGTTTTTATGAATTATTAGGTGTGCAAAATCTTAAACTATATCAAGATATTAGAGAAATTGTTGGAATGTTTGCTGAATTAAGATTTCAAAAAAGATGGAGTCAAACACCAAGAATACCACAAACTTCTGTTTTAGGTCATATGCTTATGGTTGCTATATGCTCTTATTTAATAAGTATTGATTTAAAAGTATGTGAAAAAATGCAGATAAATCATTTTTTTGGTGGATTATTCCACGATTTACCAGAAGTTTTAACAAGGGATATAATATCTCCAATTAAGCGTTCTGTAAAAGGACTTGATGATTTTATTAAAATGATAGAAAAAGAAGAAATGCAAGTAAAAATTCTAAGTAAATTACCATGTTATATAAAAGAAGATATTATTTACTGGACAGAAAATGAATTTTGCAATAGATATAAGGATAATCAAAAAATTGTAATTATAGATGATTCAAAAATACTATTTGATAACTTTAATCAAGATAAATACTCACCTATATGTGGGGAATTACTAAAATTTTGCGATAAATTGACTGCTTTTCTTGAAGCAAGAATATCAATATCGCATGGCGTAAGTAGCCCAGATTTGATAAATGGTTCATCGCATATATATGAAGAATTGTTACATAAAGAAATATTTAACACAAAAATAGGGCTAGTTGTAAAAGAATTTAATATTCAATAATATATAAATACTTAATAATAATTATAAACTCATTACTATATGTTATTTATTTATAAATCTTTATTATATATTCTTTGCTCTTGTTGTAAAATACCTATAATCCTTGAATCTTGCATATATTTTTCCCATAAATTTTTGCGTTCAGATTCCAACATATCACAATATTTTTCATTTGGTATTAATATATTTTTTGATTTATAGTCATTTAATGATAATCTTGGTATATAATTTAATGCTCTAGCACAAGCACAACTATGATTTACGAATAATACAAGATCTTGTGGGTATAAAAACATTGGTAATTTTTCTTCATATTTTTTTGTTGTAACCCCATTTTCATCTTGTAAAAATGTTGTAATATAGCTATATTGATATATTTGACAAATCTCTTCTTTTGGAATTAATGAAATTATTAACTTATTTGGATTTTCCCATACAAACTTTATTGTTTTATATGGAATTTGCTTACCATTTGTTAAATATTGATTTTCTAAATCAATACTTGTAGTTTGCATACTAGATAAAATATAGTCATATTCTTTTATAATATCTAAATTGTTGAAAATATTTGTATTTTTATCCATTATTATTGTATTGTATGCTTGTAATATTGTTTTTTTTGGATAAAAATATACATCATCTTTTATAATACTACTACAATCAGGCATAATGCAAGAAAATTTAGATAAAATATTTAATATGTTTAAATCATTTCTATATTTATATCTTAATTGTATAAATCTTTTATCAAGCATATTTGCTATTTGATATTTCTTCTTAGATTCTAAGTTTTTTGTGTATTCATTATAATCATTTTCATATATCTTTATTTCAAGCGGAATTTCTTTATTAGCATTTTTGTTGCTAGAATTTATAATTGTATTAATTGTTATAGAATCTTCATTATTAGTTTGTTGTGATGATTTATTTATATCATAATATTCTTTTTTGTTATCATTACAAGCTATAAAATTCATTGCAAATAAAATAAATAAAATATATATAATATTGTTTTTACACATAATATAACAATAGATTAAATATTTTCAATTCTTATCATGAATGGTTTTTGTGTTACTTCATTTATATTTTCTAAATCTAACATTGCTTTTTGCACTTGTACTTCAGAGCATACATATGTAGAAAACAATAAAAGTGCAAACTTATCACCTAATTCTTTTGTTTTGCGTTGTATAAAAGATTGTATAGAAATATTATGCTTAGCAAGAACATTTGTAACAATAGATAATACACCAGATTTATCATCAACCATTAAACGCAAATAATAACAACTAGATACTTTATCTCTTGGCATAAGCATCATATTTTGCTCTAAACTATTATTAAAATCAGATACATATCCAAGCATAGGAGAAGTTTTACTTCTTACTATTTCCATTATATCACTAACAACAGAACTAGCAGTTTCATTTCCTCCAGCTCCTGCTCCATAATAAACACTTTCACCAACTTTATCGCCAACTACACTAATAGCATTCATAGCACCATCAGTTTTTGCTAACATAGAATCTTTTGGTATCATGCAAAGATGGACTCTTAATTCAAGTTCATGGTTTTTCTTTTTTGCAATACCTAATAATTTAATTACATATTCATGTTCTGCCGCAAACCATATATCATCTAAACTTAACTCTTCTATACCCTCTATTATAATATCTTCTACTTTTGCATTAATACCATATGCAAGAGAAGCTAATATTAAAAGTTTATGCGCACTATCACTACCATTTATATCTAGTGTTGGATCTGCCTCTGCATAACCAAGTTTTTGTGCTTGTTTTAATGCATCTTTAAAATCTGTGTTATTATTATTCATCTGTGTAAGTATATAATTACTTGTGCCATTCATAATACCTCTAATACTTAATATATGATTAGCACATAACCCATCTCTTAATGCCTTAACTATTGGTATTCCACCACATACACTAGCTTCAAAGCCTATAGAAGATTCTTTTGCTATAAATTCTAATTCATGACGATAGTATGCTAACATAGCCTTATTTGCGGTAACAAATGACTTTTTATTTGTTAATGCTTTTACTGCAATTTTATATGGTAACTCAATACCTCCCATTAATTCAACAATAATATCTATTTCATTATCATCTAAAGCATCATTTATGTTTGTGCTTAATGGTATATCCATATTTTTATTTTTTGTGTTACGAACTATACCAATTTTTGGAACAATTTTTACACCTGTTCTAGCAGATATAATATCTTGATTTTGCTGTAGAATTTCAACAACGCTTTTACCAACAACGCCAACACCTATAACCGCTACATTTATGGTTTTCATTAAATACCTTTTAAATTTTAATCTTGGTATTATAGCAATAAAAGGATTATATTTGTTAATTTAATCAATTTAGTATAACTTTGCAAATACAAAAAAATAATACTATAACAATGGATTATCACCTATTATTGGTTTAAACTCTCTTTTTATTATATTGTAATTTAAAATTTGTCCGCTCATAAGATTATAATACCATCCATATATATTTAAATCTCCTTTGTTAAATCTCTCTTCTACAAATGGATAGCTTAGTAAATTATGTAATTGTTGTTGAATATTTTGTAGTTCTGTAAGCCAAACTCTTTTATGCTCACTTTCTGGATTCATTTCATTAACTCTTTCAATAGTTGGTTTTAAAAGCTCAAGCCATTTTTTTACATAAGGCATTTCACTTAGCATTTCATCATTATAAGCAGAAGCACATGCTCCACAATTACTATGCCCACATACTATGATATTTTTTACTTTTAATTTTCTTATAGAATACTCAATTGATGAT
>JARIAP010000150.1 GCA_029257755.1 Helicobacter sp. | reverse complement strand
ATACCATAAAGTCCCTTTAGTGTGTGATTTTTTTGTGTATTTATTTTCATATTATACCTTTGGTATTAATATATCATATAATGCTTTCATTTTGTTGCATGTTTCTATGTATTCGTTTGTAGGGTTAGAATCTATTACAATACCAGCACCTGCCTGTAAATAATATACACCATCTTTAAATACCGCTGAACGCAAAGTAATAGCTGAGTCTAATTCTCCATTTAGCGTAAAATACATAACTGCACCAGCATAAATTGATCTTGTATGTGTTTCATATTTAGATAATTTTGATACTGCTTCAATCTTTGGAGCACCACTAACCGTTCCTGCAGGGAAACAAGATTTGAAACAATCATTAGTATTTTTGTTTTCTGCAATTTCTCCTACAACCTCTGAAACTATATGTATAACATTAGAATATTTTTCTATAACCTTAAACGCATTTAATTTAACACTTCCTATTTTTGCATTTTTTCCTATATCATTTCTACCCAAATCAACAAGCATTAAATGCTCTGCATTTTCTTTTTCATCTTTTAATAAATCTTCTTGTAACAATAAATCTTCTTGTAATGTTTTGCCTCTTTTTCTTGTGCCAGCTATAGGGCGTAGTAGTTGTGTGTTTTGTTTGCATTGTAGCATTACTTCCGGACTAGCCCCAATTATTATAAAATCCCCAAAATCCAAGTAATACATATATGGGCTAGGATTATTATGTCTTAAGGTTTCATAGAAATATAGCGGATTCATATTGCTATCTATGCTAATAGCCCTACTTAAAACGCATTGTAAAAAAGTGCCTTTATATATTTCATCTTTAATTAACTTGACACTTTCTTCATACCACTCTTTAGTATCTTCATATACTATTTTAGAATCTAGTTCTGTTTGATTGCTTATAAATTTTTGTGTTTTAGTTATGCTTAGAGATTGTATAGAATCTTTTATATTTTTAAGTTGTGTTTTTACATTAGAATTTTTATTTATATTATTTACAACAATATACATTGAATCATAAAAATGATCAAACACAATACATTCTTGCGGAAAAACAAATAATGCTTGTGGTGCATTATATAGACTTTTATTTTGAAATGATATTACTTCACACTCATCAAAAAATTCATAACCAACAAAGCCTAATCCACCAAATGGCAATGGCAAAGATTCTAATTCTTTAGGCATTAAATCAAATGTTTTTCTAAATAATGATAGCAATGTAAGGAAATCAAAATCATTATGATTTTTGCCTGATTGTTTTTTTAACTCTTTTATAGAATCTTTTGTTTGTTCTAAAATTATAGGTAATTTATTATATTCATCAATTCTTGCAAGATCATATGATTTTTTTTGTAGTTTTGGGCAAAAATCCATATATTCTTCAAAAATATAGAATGATTTTTTATCTTTAATAACTTTCTTTATAGCAAAATTAACATTACGCACAATAATTGAATATCTACCTTTGCCTGTTTCAAGAGAGGCAGATTCTAGTAAGAAGTTTGCATTTATACCTTTATATACTGCTAAGGGTGTGTGCATGTTTGCATTCATATAGTAATAGTCAAAAGACATTGTAATCCTTTATTTATAATCATTTACTATTGTATCAAATTTGCATATATTTTTGTGATATGTAAATTTAAAATGTAAGTTTATTTTATATTTTACTTTATAAAATAAAACCCACTAGTGATAAAATAGGTTATAATTTTTTATTTTATGTTAATGTAGGAGTTATTTATGTATATAAAGTTTTTATGTTTCTTTTTGTTATCTGTTTTTTTGTTTGCAGATTCTATTGATAATGAAATGTTAGAATCTTTGCGACAAAGTAAAGAAGAATCTATGAAAGAAAAGCAAAAAAAAGAAAATGATAATAAAGAATTAGATAATAAAATTATAAAAAAAACACACGATAGATCACCATTTAGAAGTATAAACAAAGAGAGCGATGATTCTTATGAATATGAAGAAAAATATCAAAAGATAACTTGGTTTGTAGGCGGTAGTTCTAGTTTTTATTTAGATTCAAAGTATGCTAATAAAGAAGTAAATTTTATTAATTTAGCCCTTAATGTTGGGTTATTATATAATTTTAACGAAGCAAATGGGTTACGCTTTTTTACATTAGGTGTATATAATATGATTGATAGTAAAGACTATTTTAGTTTGGGTGGAGGTATAGATTATGTTTATAATTTTAAAAACACTAAACTTAGCTTATTTGGGGGTATTTTAAGTGATATGCCATTATTAACTCTTTTATTAAAACAACCAAATATATTATTAAGTGTGGGTTTAGCAGGATATTTAGATAAAAATATTTCATTAGAGATGCGCATTGGCTATCTTGTGTTTAAAGATGTAAATTTTAATAGCATATTAAGTTTAGGTGTTGGGATTAATTTTCTTTTTAATACAAAGTAGCTTTTAAGGTTAATTATGCGTTTTGGAAAAATAGAATATTTAAATTTATTGACTTTTGATGTTTTTATAAAGCAATATAAGACGACTTCTAGCCTTAAATCTATATTAAATCTTAAAAAAAGTTATCCATCAAAGCTTAATAAGGAGTTTTTATTTAATCGTATTGATGCTGGTTTTATTTCATCAATAGCTGGTATAAATTCATATTATAAGGCAAAAACTTGTAAAGCCGGTATTATAGCAGATAAAGAAGTATGGAGTGTTCTTGTATTAGATTCTATGCCTATGTTAGATTATCAATCAGCGACTTCTAATGCACTTTGTTCTGTTTTGGGTTTAAATGGTGCTGTGTTGATAGGAGATCGTGCCTTAAAATATTATTACGATAGTTCATGTAAAGGCAAAATTATTGATATGGCACAATTATGGTATAAAAAAACTAGGTTACCATTTGTATTTGGTATTTTATGTTTTAATAAGTATGGAGATTTTTATAAAGAGCTTATTTATTCATTTAATAAAAAAATTGGTAAAAATAAGAAATATAAAGGCATAAAGATTCCACATTATATTATTATGCCATATGTAATACATATTGGAATTAGTAAAAAATTTGCTTATGAGTATTTAAAAAGAATATATTACACTATTGGGACAAAAGAGAATGTAGCGTTATTAAGATTCTATAGGGAATTGAGATTGAGAAATATTAAACCACCAAAAAGATTTTAAGTTTTTCAAATTTTATTTAAATGTTTATGTGTAGCAAAATTACCTTTTTCTTACATTTTATCATATAATTACGCTTGTAAAAAATAATCAAGGTGTATTTATGTCAAAAAATACAAAATATATTTTTGTAACAGGAGGGGTTTTAAGCTCTCTTGGCAAGGGAATCTCATCATCATCTATAGGCACATTATTAAAACATGCAGGCTTTTCAGTATCTATTTTAAAAATTGATCCATATATAAATGTAGATCCGGGAACTATGAGTCCCCTTGAGCATGGTGAAGTTTTTGTAACCGCTGATGGTGCAGAGACAGATCTTGATATTGGGCATTATGAGAGATTTCTAAATACAAGTTTTTCTAAAAACAATAATTTTACAACAGGGCAAATATATTTATCTGTTATTGAAAAAGAGAGAAAAGGTGAGTATCTTGGTAAGACAATACAAATAGTCCCGCATATAACAGATGAAATAAAAACTCGCATAAAACGGGCTGGAAAAGGATTTGATTTGTTAATTGTAGAGCTTGGTGGCACGGTTGGAGATATAGAGGGTATGCCATATTTAGAAGCAATGAGGCAGTTAAAACATGAAAATGGTCCACACAATGTTTTAAGCATACATGTAACACTTGTTCCTTATATGCGTGTAGCAGATGAGCTAAAAACAAAGCCAACACAGCATAGTGTTCAAGAATTGCGTAGAATAGGAATTAGCCCTCAAATAATTATTGCTAGATCTGAAGTTTTATTGTCTAAGGAAACTAAACATAAAATTGCTCTTGCTTGTGATGTTGATTATGATAGTGTTATTAGTGCAGAAGATGCACAAACAATCTATAAATGCCCAATAAATTTTATGAATGAAGGTATATTAGCCCCAATTTCTCGTATTTTGCATTTAAAAATTATACCAAATATGAATGAGTGGGATTTGCTTGTAAAAAAGATTTTATCTCCTACTAGACATATACATATAGGGTTTGTTGGTAAATATTTATCTCTTAAAGAATCCTATAAATCACTGCTTGAAGCCCTTATACATGCAGGTGCTAATTTAGATACAAAGGTAGAAATTGAGTTTATAGATTCTGAAAGAATTGAAATAGTCAATTTACAAAATTTAGATGGCATATTAGTGCCCGGTGGGTTTGGGGAAAGAGGTATAGATGGTAAAATATCTGCCATCAAATATGCTAGAGAAAACAAGATTCCTTTTCTTGGAATTTGTCTTGGTATGCAATTAGCTTTAATTGAGTTTGCAAGAAATGTATTGAAACTACAAGATGCAAACTCTAGTGAGTTTGATAAAAAATGTAAAAATAAAATTATTTATATGATTGAAGATTTTATAGATACTCAGGGAAATAAGCAAATAAGAACACACAATTCACCACTTGGAGGAACAATGAGATTAGGTGAATATGAATGTTATTTAAAAGAGAATACAAAAATAGCAAAAGCTTATAGTAATGCAAGTGTGATAAATGAGAGACATAGACATAGATATGAAGCAAATCCAAAATATAGGAATATTTTTGAAGAAAATGGAATGATTATTAGTGGAGAATGTAATGGCCTTATTGAAGCTATAGAAATAAAGAATCATCCTTTTTTTGTTGGTGTGCAATTTCACCCAGAATTTACTTCTAGATTACAGAATCCAAATTCAATAATCGTTGAATTTGTAAAACAAACTCAAGCTTTTAGAAAATAAAGCTAATGGGATTTTTTATATGGATAATTATTTAGAAACACAGGGTGAAAATATCACGAAAATAAAAAGCAGTTTAACAACATTTAAAAGTATAGATGAAATTGCAAATATTTTGCATGGTAGGTTTAGTCAATTTGAATTTCATAATTTAAAAGATATACCTCATCCAAAAGAGTTACATAATAACATGGATGCTAGCTTACTTGTTTGTCAAAGTATTTTAAAGAATGAAAAAATAATAATTGTTGGCGACTATGATGCAGATGGAATTTGTGCTACATGTATTATGCTTGATTTTTTTGAATCTTTAGCATATCCATATATAGATTTTGCTATGCCAAATAGATTTATACATGGATATGGATTTAGTAAGTTATTGTTTCAAGAAATAGTAACTAATCATCCAGATGTTAAACTTATTGTGACGGTTGATAATGGTGTTAGTAGTTTTGAGGCAGGAGAGTTATGTAGAAAGTATGGCGTAAAATTAATTATAACAGATCATCATACACTTGAAATTGATGAAATGGGCAGTATAAATATTCCTAAGTGTGATTTCTTAGTTAATCCACAACAACAATCATGTAATTTTCCATATAAAGATATTTGTGGTAGCTTAGTTGCATGGTATTTTTGTTGTGCAATTAAAATTAATATGCAAAATATCTGTAATAATTCGCATAATGCTTTTCAATATTTAAAACAATTGCAAAAAAACAATACATGTGATTACAATAAAGTTAAAGCCATTACAAATATTTATATGGATAATCTTTCAAGTTTGCGTATGGAATCTTTTTTGTTGTTAGTTGGAATAGCAGTTATTTCTGATGTTATGCCATTAAATGCAATTAATCATACTATTTGTAAATATGCTATTAAACATTTTTCAAGTAGCAAGAGATTTGCATTCCAGATTTTAATTGAACATTTAAAATGCAATATAGATTCTCAATCGCTTGGTTTTCGTCTAATTCCTCTTTTAAATGCAGCAGGTAGAATCGATGATGGTAAAATAGCACTTAAGTTTTTGCGTTCAAAATCAATTATGGAAGCAAAAAAGTATTTTAAGCAATTAAAAGATTTAAATTCTAAAAGAAAACACCTACAAGATGATGTAACCCACAAGGCTTTTCAAGCGGTAGCAGAAATGCAACAAAACCCAAATATGATTTTTGCTGTTGGGAATGGTTGGCATGAGGGAGTTTTAGGTATTGTAGCAGGTAAAATGACAGATGAATTTCAAAAGCCATGCTTTGTGCTTACTAATAACAATGGTATTTGTAAGGGTAGTGGTAGGAGTTATGGTGATGTTGATTTAATTGCTAGTATGCAAAAAATAGGCTATTTAATGAAACGCTATGGAGGTCATGTTGGTGCTGTTGGATTAGAGATTGAATACAAAAATATTGAATCTTTTATCAAGTATTTTGAACCTATTTTATATGAAAATGAAAAGCCAGAAAATATTTTAGGTATATTGCAAACACATTTAATTACAAAAGAACTTTTTTGTTGTATTGAACATTTTGAGCCATATGGAAATGGTAATCCACCACCTAAGTTTTTTATTGAATTGAATATTATTGAATGTAGAAGAACAGGGCAGGGTTTCCTTGAATTTAAATTGCAATGTTTAGATAATCAAAGCATAAAGGCTATGTTTTTTAATCCAAAATATGCTAATTATAAATTTAATATAGGAGATACATTGCAATTTAGAGCTACTATAGGGCTTGATTCTCAATCTAGTTATAATATGAATCCCAATATAATGCTTATAATAGATAAAATATATGGGCTTCAAAGAAATTAGTTATTTTGTAAAAGAGCCAATAAAGGCTACAACTTTTTTATTAAGAAATGGATATAGCAAGGCACAAACACAAAAAATTATTGATAAAAATAGATTATATCAAAATGGTAAAATTATTAATAAAAAAGATTCTTTAGAGGTTGGTGAAGTAATACTTTTATCATTTATACCAGATAACATAGATGTAAAACCCTTGTGTGTATATGCCCCTTTTAATTTTAAAAATAATAATTTAGACAACAAAATAATTAATTATACCAATAACATGCCTTATTTTTGTATATTTAATAAGCCATCAAAATTATTAACTCACCCAAAAAATTTAAAAGATTCTAAAAGCCTTCTTGATGGACTAAGGTATTACTTTGGAAACTATTGTAATCCATGCCATAGGTTAGATTATGAAACTAGCGGACTTATACTTTGTTCGCTTGATAAAAAAAGTGAAGTTTTTTTAAAAAATTTATTTTTAAAAAAAGAAGTTACTAAATATTATATAGCTATTATTAGAGGGTATGTGCAAAATACATTGTGCATAGAATCAGATATTGTATTTCCTAAAAATTTTTCTAATCTGTGTATAAAGGGAGAAACAAACAACATAAATGTAAGCATAATAGATAATAAAGATATAAAAGAGACTATAAATAATGCAAAGAACAAAGATAAACCAGCCACTATTTTGAAACCTATTAAAACATTTTATAGTATAAAACAATTAAAAAGTTTTTTAGACAAAAACAAAGAATTATTTGAAATGCCATGTATGAATAAAGAGATTATGCAATCAAACACTATAACTTATAACACAATTAATATATTTGATATAAAGGAATTTAGAATCAAAGATTTTTATAATTATAATTTATTGTATGATGATTATGAAAAGTTTATAAATATAATATTTAATGATACCAATAAAGATTGCATTTATACGCTTGTTAATCTAATTCCTATAAGTGGCAAAACACAACAATTAAGAATACATACCTCACACTTAGGGAATTGCATATTAGGCGATACACTTTATGGAATAAATCCAGTAATTGCAAGTTTTTTTCTTGATTATAAAAGCACAAAAAATATTTTTTCTTTAGAATCATTTATGAACAATGAGGTTTTTAATATGAATAAAAATATTAAAATAGATAAACATTTTTATATAATTGATAAAAAAAATAATATAGGAAAATATATCAAATCAAATTCTTTTTTATATAGATTTGTATCCAATGCTTTAAGTCATGAAATTATACCATGCTTTTTTTCTCATAAAGCATTAGATAATAATGAATATATATTTTTTCTATTTTTATTGTTTTATAATGCTATGCCAGAAAAGAGAGATCATATTTTGTCAGAT
>JARIAP010000112.1 GCA_029257755.1 Helicobacter sp. | reverse complement strand
ATATATTTAAACAAGAAAATAGACAACAAGCTATACAATCTTTAAAAATTTAATTAACACTAAAGGAACAATATGAAAGATAATATAAAAATAAACAATGATTCTATAAATATTGAGAAAGATTTAGTGTAGAATGCTAAAATTATTTATTAATAAATAATAGAATATCTTTTTATTGATTTTATTTCAAAATAAACACAATAACAAATATAATGTATTTTTTAGTTTTAAAAACTGAAAAAACAAATTATTGTATATTATTTTAAAAATATGGTTTAACAAAAGTTATTGTTTTCTAATAATATTTAAGTGCAAAAAATAAAAAAAGTATTTTTTTGTTAATATGGGCTTTCATTTATCATTTCTATAATAATTATATAATTTTAGATTTTAATGATTTAATATTATAGCTTTTTCTATGTTCTTTTGTGTATCCATATCTTATTATGCTATCTTTATGTTTTTTTGTTAAATATCCTTTGTTGTTTTTAAAATCATATAATGGATATTGTTTATGCAATGTATTCATTTCAATATTTTTGCTATTTTTTGCTAATATAGAAGCAGCTGATATTAAAGTTTCTTTTGAATCACCTTTAATGATAGTTGTGATTTCATTTACACCAAAATTTGTATTTCCATCAAATATAATATTTTTGCAATTATATGTATTTGCAAAGGCTTGTAATTCTAGTAATCCCTGTTTTATACATACACCTAATCCCATAGAATCAATTTCATAAGAATTAAATCTAACTATTTTTGAAAATCCATTATAACTTGATAGAAATATATTTATTTCATCGGCTAGTTTTTTGTGCTGTGATTCATTTAGTTTTTTGCTATCCTTGATACCAAGTTTTTTAAATTCAACTTTATATTTATTGTCAAGTATTACACATGCGATAAATAAACTACCAGCTATACATCCTCTACCGGCTTCATCAATGCCACATTCTAAAGCCATTACAACAATAACCTAACTATTTCATGTGCTACATAAGCAAAAGTATAAGCTACAATTGTAGTAAATACAAGCAAATAGATTCCATATATTTTTTTACCACTTTCACTAACAAATGATATTGTTGCGGCAAAGCAAGGTATATAAAGCATTATAAAAAATATAAAAGCTACTGCACCAGCTGTATCAATATGTTGTCGTAAAACTTCTTGCAAACTTTTATTTTCTTCCTCATCATCTACTACGCTATCTCCTAACGCATATAATACACCAAGAGTTGTAACAACCATTTCTTTAGCAGAAAATCCTGTTATAAGTGCAACAGATAGACGCCAATCAAATCCAAGTGGTGCAAAAAATGGTTGCATTATATGTCCTAATCTTCCAGCAAAACTATATTCTAGTTGTGATTCTAGCATATTGTTTTTATATGCTTTCATTTCTTCTTCTAATTTTTCTTTATCCATATTTTTTTGTTGTAAGTTTTGTATTTGCGTGTTATATTGTTTATTTATTTCTTCACTTTTAGGAAAATTTGCAAGAAACCAGACAAAGATAGCACCAAGCAGTATTACACTACCAGCTTTTTTTAAAAATAAGTAACTTTTGCTCCAAACACTAAACCAAATTACTTTTAATGTTGGTATTCTATAGCGAGGCATTTCCATTACAAAAGGCTCACTATCTCCACGAAAAACAAAAATCCTTAGAATCTTTGCTAAGAGTAATGCTATTATAAATCCACAAAGATAAATTAAAAACAATATAAAACCTGCATATTTTACTGAAAAAAATGCACCAACAAAAAGCAAATAAATAGGTAATCTTGCACTACAACTCATAAAACCTATTATAAAAAGTGTTAATAATTTTTCTTTTTCATTATGTAGTGTTCTTGTAGCCATATAGGCAGGCACAGAACAACCAAACCCCATAACTAGCGGTATAAAGCTCTTACCATGTAGCCCAAACTTAAAAAACAAGCCATCAAGTATAAAAGCGACTCTAGCCATATAGCCACTACCCTCTAATAGTGTTAAGCCTAAAAATAAAGTTGCAATTAATGGTAAAAAACTAACAACAGTTCCAACACCCTTTATCATTCCATCACCAATTAATGATGCTAATAGTTCATTTTGTATAGATTCTGTGGCAAAATTCGCCAATATATCAACACCATCTTCTATCAAATCTTGAAAATATTTACCAAGCACAAAACTAACTTCAAATACAACAAGCATAGCAAATAAAAATATAGGTATGCTCCATATATTATGCAAAAGAATAGAATCTATTTTAGCACTTCCTTCTGCTCTCTTCTTTGATATTTTTTGAGATATATTTGCAATATCTCTTGCCATTTTTGATATTTTATGTGTAACTGCTATATCTTTTATATCATTTGTGTCTGCTTTTCTCCATTGCAAAGATTCTATGTTTTCTATTTTCTGTATATTGTCTAAGTATAGTTTATTGTTTGTTGTTTGTGCCGTAGAATCATTATTTTCATAAGTATCTACTAATCCATCAAGTAATTTATCTAGGTTTTGTTTTTGTGTAGAAGAAATAGCACATATACCAATATTTAATATATTGCTTAGTTTTTGTATATCAATCTCTATGCCATCTTTTTTAGCTTCATCTATCATATTTAATGCTACAAACATATTTTTTGATAATTCTTTAAGTTGCAATGTTAGTGTTAAATTGTTTTCAAGATTTGCAGAATCTAAAACATTTAATATAATATCATACTCTTCGTTAGATAAAAATTCCTTGCAAACCTTTTCTTCCATGGTATATCCATTCAAAGAATATGTTCCCGGTAAATCAATCATAGTAATTGTATAATCTTTATATTTTAATATTGCTTCTGCTTTCTCAAGTGTTACGCCACTAAAATTTCCCACACGCATTTTTGCATTACTTATAGCATTTATTAAAGAACTTTTCCCTACATTTGGTTGCCCAACCAATGCAACTTTAATTGTTTTCATTATTATTTTGTTATCCCACTAATGCAATATAAAAGTGTAATTGTAGTCTATAAATATTAATTTTAAACAAATTTTATACAATACACACAACAAATACAAAATATATATGTTATATTACAATAAATATTTCAAAATAATTTAATGTTACATTAATGTTTCTTATATCTAATAAGTTTCATTTAATTCAAAACGAATATAATTTTTATTTGGATAAAATATCATTTTTATATATTTTAAATTTATATTAGAATGATAAAGATATATTGCTTGTTGTATAGATTTTAATCCTACACTTTGACATTCATAAAGCCATGTATTACCATTTCTACTACATTCTTTATAAAAAAGAAATTGTTTTTCTAATGTAGTTGTTTTACCTATATTATTATTAATGGAAATATTATCAAAATGTGCTATGGGAGTATAACAGCCAATAAAAATACATGATAATATCGTGATTATAAATTTAAACAAATCTATTCTCCTAATATAAGACATTTTTTTTGCCATAAATACAATATATTAATATGCTTATACCAAACACCAACATTTGCAAAATTTACATTATTAGTCTTATTTTTTGCTTCTTGTAATAATTTTTCTAATGTTAAATCTTCATAACTTTTGTGTTCATTTAATATAGTATATATAGCACAAATTTTTGCAATTTGAATTTTTGGCTTATATTCCATAATATTATTAGAAATTTTCATATCATTTATAACACCTAAATTAATATTTGAGTTATAACAAGCAATACAAAAAATATATATAGAAAACATAATAGTTATGTTGATATATTTTTTAATGAGTAAAGCATATTCTTTATTTATGCACATTAAAACCCTTTTAAATTTATAATTATTTTTTAATTCTACGATTAAATAAAATATAAAAATTAAGTTATAATTTTATATTGTAATCATTAATATAACGACATAATCAATAAATATGATCAAGTGTAATAAATAGTTATTTAAGTATAATGCTACACAATAATTACAAAATTGTAAAAATTCACATTCTATTTTGTAAGGTAAAATACAAGAAAACTAGAATTTAATTTTTTATTTTTTAGTATAAAAAATATTAAAATTATATAAAATTCAAATTTCAAAAGTAATGTAATAATTTTTATTAATACCTATTTTTCATAAATAAAATTATTTAAATACAATAAAATTTTAATAATTATTAATATATTTTCATATAGTTTTATTATTCATTGTAATTTTTTTGTTATAATAAATATAAAATTATTTCCATTATTATTTAATATATGATAATAAAGTCTATTTTTGAGGAATAAATATGAAAATAAATATAAAAACAAAGGTATCACTTATTACTAATATAGTTATACTTCTAGGTATTATAATCTTAAGCATGATATCCATGAATATGCAAAAAAGCACTTCTATGGATGATACAATGGTAGCACAAGCTGATGAGCTTAGAGTTGTTGATTTGATTTTAAAAGATGTTAATGATAGTTATTCTTTTGCACTAGATGCACTTGTAAAGGCTATTAATGAGATACCATCAAGTGAGTTTGAAAGCGAAGAGCAAACAGCTAGGGCAATTGGTGAGCTATTGAAAATGCATAGAAATGCTACAGGCACATTATCTAGCTATGTCGGGCTTCCAAGTGGTGCTGTTGTAGAGTTTGATGGTGATTTAGATAAGGCTGGTAAAAGATATGGACTTCGTGGTGGTAAATATACTGCTGGTTATGATGTAACCACACGCCCTTGGTATATTGGTGCAGTGAATAATAGAGGGTTTTTCCAAACCGGTGTATATCAGGATTTTGTGTCAGGTGAGCCAAGTATGACTTATGCTATGCCGATATATAGAAACAACAAACTTATTGGTGTGGCTGGTGTAGATATATTATTAAGCAAATTGCAAAGTTATTTTAATCTCTTAAGAGAAAAGAATGGCACACATATGTTTGTGCTTGATGATAAAGGAGTGCCATATCTCTCTACAGATACAAGTGCCATTATGAAAGAAAGCCCATTATTTAAGAAAATAGCCCAAATGTCAGCAGAAACTCCAGACTTTTACCCTATGGAAGTTGAAGATAATGGGGTTATTAAAATTACACAATGTAAAACTTCAGATGATAAAAAATTTGCTATTTATACACTTTGTAGTTTTGAGCCACTTGCAAATATAGAAAACCCAATAAAAGAAGCAGGATTTATACAATTACTCATTGGCTTAGGTTTTGCAATCCTTGTAAGTATTATTATTTATATTCTTATTAATATATTTTTAAAACCACTTGATATTATTTCTCATGGATTAAATAATTTCTTTAAATTCCTTAACCATGAGACAAAAACAGCACAAATAATCAATATAAAATCAAAAGATGAATTTGGTATTATGGCAAGTGCAATAAATGATAATATCGAAAAAACTAAGATCGGTTTGGAGCAAGATTCTAAAGCAGTGGCACAATCAGTGCAAACAGCAAAAACAATAGAAGCAGGTGATTTTACTGCAAGGATTACAGAAACACCACATAACCCACAATTAAATGAATTAAAAGAAGTGCTAAACCATATGCTCGATGATTTGC
>JARIAP010000108.1 GCA_029257755.1 Helicobacter sp. | reverse complement strand
TAAGGAAAAAAAGAAGCCAAATAAAATTATGGCTTTTTTTACTCCATTAGAAAATTTCGCAAAAGATAATGTAAAAGATATTCCATTAATACGAAACATAAATGAAAAACTTAGTATAAAAACTCGTAGAATACTGCTTGTATTATTATTGTTATTATTTATATTTATTATTGTTATGTTGTTAATTACTGCTTTTAAGCCAAAGCATGATGATGAAGAAGAAAAGAATAATTCTAGTTATTCACAACAACAAACTAATATTAATCAAAATGGTAATATCAATATGCAAAGTTTTAGTATGCAAAATAGTAATAATATATCGCAGAGTGGTGTTACATTACCAACAATACCAGATATTACTTCTAAACCACCTATAGTGGATAATAAGAATCTTGAAAGTATGATTCAAAAAGCTGATATACTTTACAAAACAGGAGACAAACAAGAAGCATTAATGTTATTTAATCAAATTGCAACTTATGCAAAAGCAATAGCAAATTATAATTTAGGCGTTATTAATGCAAAATCAAAAGATTATAAAAAAAGCATTGAGTATTATGATAAAGCAATTTCAGCAGGTGAAGATGTGGCTTTAAGTGCAATTAATGCTGCTGTAAGCTCATTTAAGTTAGGTGATATAGATAAATATCAATACTATATAAATATAGCAAATACATATTCAAATCAAATTAGTAATTTACCTCCATACGCATATTCTTATGCACTAAATCAATATTATCAAGGACAATATTTTGAGGCTTTATCTCCATTAAATCATGATAATAATTCAAGTTTTGATAAAGATACAAAAAGATTAGCAGCAAAATTATATACATTATTTAACGATAATGTTCAAGCTTATAATAACTTAAAAGCTGTTGCAGAAAAACAAGATGAATTAGCTTTAGGACAACTTTTAGCAAGACAAGGAGATTTAAATGCAGCAAGAGGGCATATTCACAATTATTTAATGCAATATCCAGATGATTGGTATGCTAAAATGACAATGCAAATTGTGAGTTTAAAATTAGGTGACTTTATAGAAGCTGCTAAAATAATTGATGAATTTTCTGTTGCAAAAAAAGATTTAAACATTATAAATCCATATCCTATAAAAGCTAGAGTTTCACCAAATGTTTTTGATGTGCAACTTGCACAAAATGAATTTTGGGATAGAAATTTTGAACATTCTAATTTAATAACAAGTAAAATACTTTTTTATTATGCACCATATAGAGTGTTTAATGTTAATGAAGCATTGAATATTATATCTGATGGTGTTTTAGATTCTAAGATTAATCTTGGTAACCTTGAGGAGAGCCACGCTATTTTAGTAAAGGGTGCAACAATATCTAATATTAATACAAGTATAGCACAATCTTTGAAGAAAATAAATCAAAATGATTTAAGAGGGGCATTAGAAACTATAAAAAATGATGTTGAAGAGAATCCAAATCATGCCGTATTGCATTATAATGTAGGTTTGATTTATGCACAAGTAGGAGATTTTGCAAATGCTTATAAGCATTTTTTACGCTCTTATCATCTTGATATGACAGATATACAAGCAGGTATATTTGCTATGATTGCTGGCAAATTAATATATAAAGATATTGGAACTTTAAGTGTAAATGTAGCAGAAAGTATAGCAGAAAGTAAAATGTCAGATGAACAATTACTATTTTATAAGAAACTAAAGGAATGGATAAATGATCCAAATAAAATTGGTGTTTATATACCAAAAGAAAATGATAAACTTTCAATGTCTTTAGCATTTCAATCGATAAGTGCAATGCATCAAAAAGATATTAACAATATAATAGAGGGTTTTAATCGTTTGAAGAAATATCAACCAAATGATATAGTAACAAATATACTACTAGATTTAGCAAAGAATTATGGAACAAATGTAAAAAATTCATCTCTAAATTTACAATATCTTTTTAGGGAGGATAATATGAATTTAGATAATGTTTTTTATGGACCAAATTTAGCAAGAGAGCTTTATATATATGTTGGTTTTATTACAGGTAACCTTGATAGACAAAAACAATTACTAAATTACAAGTTAAGCACACAAACAAAAAACCCAAATGGATTATTGCAAGCATTAGGGCTTTTAAATATATATCAACAAAATTTTGAAGAAAGTTATACAATATATGATAGATTAATAAATGGCTTAAAAGAAGATGATAGTAATACTAGATATATGGGGGCTGTAGCTGCTATTGGAGCAGGGCATAAAAATGCAGCAAGTTTGCTTTTACAATTATCAAAAATGGATTCTAGTGTAAATTATGAAAGTAGATTTGCGTTAGGAGTTTTATACCAAGAGGCAGAAAATTATAATGCAGCAGCACAGCACTATAATAGTATATCTAATCATGGATTTAGATCTGAATTTTTAGATTTTACTATTGATGATGAAAAAGTTAATACACCAGAATAGGATAATACATGAATATTAAAAAACTAACACCATTTGAGAAAAGTATAATAATTGATAAGGGGACTGAACCACCTTTTAGCGGTGAATATAATGACTTTTTTGAAGATGGAATCTATATTTGTAAGCTTTGTGAAACACCATTATTTTCATCAATATCAAAATTTAAAGGACATTGCGGATGGCCAAGTTTTGATTCTATTATTGATAATAATGTAAAGCAAATACCAGATAAAGATGGTATTAGAACAGAAATAGTATGTGCTAATTGCAATGGGCATTTAGGTCATGTGTTTGTTGGTGAAGGTTTTACAGATAAAAATATAAGACATTGTGTTAATTCTATTTCAATTGTTTTTGTGCCAATAAAACATTCATAATATTATTGATAATTATAGAATCTAGTCTAGTTGATTTAATTGTATTTTAAATTTTTAAGGTGCTTATTATAGTGATCAAATATTCAATAAAATTATTTATTTAAGTATATAAGCTTAAATAAAAATTTTATATCAAACTTTAAAGTTAAGTATATATAAATGATAATTAATTTGTGATTATATGGCTTACAAACTTAGAATAATTATCAATAATCTCACTTCCTTTTCTAAAACCTAACCCGCAAGATTCAAAAGAGAAAAATACATTTGGTTGATAAAATGATCCATTATGTGAGTTTAATGGATAAAATTCTTGATAAATTGACTTGTGATTCCCATATTCACCATCTTTATTTGATATTATTTTACCACTTGAATCTAAAATACTAATGTTAGCACCTTCTCTACCAAAAGCATGTTTTTTAACCTGCTTTTTATTTAGTGGCTCAAAACTAGTTTCAAGCAATAGAGGGTGATTTGGATATAAATCCCATAGAATCTTTAGAATCCTTTTGCTTTGAAATAATATTGTATAGGCTGGATTTAAAAATATAGCTTTTTGATTTGTCATAATATCATTCATTATTAATGCTAGTTCAGGTTCATCTATGCTAATATTTTCCCAAGGTATAAATTTAAACCAAAATTCAAAATTTGTATCATTGAAAAATATCCCATCAGTTGAGCTTAAATTTACCTCATCTACAAAGCAAAAATCTGTTTGCAATCCAGCATTATTTGCCATATCTTGTAAAAATCTAATAGTTCTTTCTTCTTCTACATTACCTCTAATGCTAGAAAACAAAATTTTCCAACCTTCATATATTTCATGAAAATTACTAATATCATCATTAAGTGTAATTAATCGTTGAAAGTTTTGTGAAATTGCATCATATATATTATTAAATTGAGAATTCGCATCATACCCATTTGCTTTTAGCAGTGCATATTGCACAGCAGAAGATTCATAAAGCATAGTTGGTGTATCTGCATTAAACTCTAAAAGCTTTATAGGCTTACCATCAATTCCACCTGCTAGATCAAATCTACCATAAATATGCCAATGCACATCCTCTTCAAAGCTTTGAACTATAGAATCTACTAAAGAATTGGGTATATCTAATTCATAAAATAGATTATTTTCAATTACATATGTAGCTGCTTCTATATACATATCATATAGTTCATTTCCTGCATTATAATATGCTTCTGCCTCTGCCTCGCTAATATGTATTAATTCATCGCTAATATACTCTGTGTTGTCTGGATCTGTATGCCATTCAAGCCCCATTTGTTCAAATTCATCTTTACTAAATGATTTTAGCTTTGAAATATTCATTATGCTTCCTTAATTGAAATTTATTTGCTATATTATATGTTAGCTTCATAGAATTATAGCAATCTTTTTATATACTGCATATAAATAAATTCATATTAAATTATTATCTTATTAATATATTTTAACATTAGCATAATAAATCTATTGATTTTGTATAGCTATATCTTATT
>JARIAP010000081.1 GCA_029257755.1 Helicobacter sp. | reverse complement strand
AGAAATAGTAGGTTCTAAATATGCAAAATCAATAAAACTTATAGATTTTATAGACAATAAAAGTACATCAAACATTATAAAAAAAATTAAATATGATAAAAAGTAAAATCATATAAATTAATACATTATTCAATATTTTCATGACATTATAAAATGAATACGAACTGCAAAGTTACAATATGTTTTAGATATTTTTTCAATTTTGTTTGGGTTATTAGCTAATATCGCTATAGGATTAAATATAATGTTTGTTTGTGATAATTTGTGTTTTTTAGTGTTATTGTAAATTTTGTATCATTTAGTATAGTTGTTTTGTTTGTATTTATACCTATGCATAATAGGGGATTTGAAGTTTTATTTCAGACCTACAATTTTTATTATGTTTATAAATATTATTTTTTTGTATTTTTTATCTTTTAGGTTCCTTTACTATATTGAAAGTTTAACATAAATTTAAATATATTATATAAATATGAAAAATCAAGAAATTTAACAAACAAATAATCATAAATAAAGAAAATAAATATATCATATAAAATAGGCAATATAGTAACAATGAATATAATAAATTAGTGGTGATGTTGTATATAATAAGAATCTAGCTATAAATGTTAAAGTGTTTAAAATATTATTACTAATTAATATAAATAACAAACAATATAATATTATAAATTATTGATATTAAATCAAACTATAATAAGAAACTCAAAATTTAATATTAAAACATTTTAAATATATAATGATAAAAATTTAATAACAGGGATTTTAAATACACATGCGAGATATAAAAAAGTGAGATAAACAAGGCGACATTATGTATTCTTTTATTCCGCAGAACATACATATAAATGGATTGCTAAGTAATTGTATGCCAAATAGGCAAACAACACAAGCAATAAATAAAGATTTAAAGTTAACTCAAACATTAACACTAGGGTTAAAATTTGATTTTATATAGAATATTATTTAATTGCCCTTTGTGGGTATGTTATCTTATTTTTTGAAAAATCTATCAAATCTTGTATAGTTTTGACTGCATTTGGAAAAGACTTTGCACAAATTTTATATAGTTCAAATGAAGTAAGTGCATCAGCAAATGCACGATGATTTGTTGGTGTATTAATACCTAACATTTTGTTTAGATATGATAATGCGTATTTTTTAGATAGTATTGATTTCCTGCTAAGCTCTAATGTGCATAATCTAGCATTAAGCAATGGTGGCATTTTATGCAATCTTAAACTTTCTGAAATAAAATTATAATCAAAATTAACATTATGTGCTACAAATATACAATCACCTATAAACCCTCTAAAGTCATTTAATACCTTTTCTATCTTTGGTGCATCTTCTAGCATATATGATTCTATGCCTGTAAGCTTTACAATATCGTTTGGCACATATGGGCTATATATAAATGTTTCAAATGTATCTATTATTTTTTCATCTTGTGTTATAATAGCACCAATTTCTATTATTTGTCCTGTTTGTATATTTGGAGAAGTGGATTCTATATCCACAAAGCATAATTTACAATCCTTTAACTTTTGTTTTCTTGTGTTTAAATCAATAATTTGTTTTGCTTTATTGTATTCATAAAATGGAGCATTTAAGCTAATTGCTATTTCTAGCAGTGTATCTTTATTAAGTTCGCTATATTCGGGTAAAATTTCAATCATTAGTTTGTGGAAATTATCCATTGTTAATGGCATAGAATCAAGTAATTTAAAATATTTTGAAAAATAATTTATAGCCACTATAATATCACCAAAAACTAACAATATCTAAGCAATTTGACAAAGCCATTGTTCAAGTGTGTGTATTTGTCGTTTTACTTCATCGCTATTGCACCCACCAATACTATTTCTTCTTTGCATTGAATTTTCAAGACTTAATACTTCATGTAATTTTTCATAATTTATTTTTGTTTGTATATTGTTTGTATTGGAATTTACTTTTTTTATTAATAATTCAAGCTCATTTTGTAATATATTGCATAATTCTTTATAATCTATTTGGCTTAAATCTTTATCTTTAGATTCTGCATATTGCACACAAATTCCAGTAATATGGTGTGCTTCACGAAATGCAACATTGCACTCTTTAACTAAAAAATCTGCTAAATCTGTTGCCACTAAATGTCCTTTTTTACACATTTTAAACATATTATCTACATTGATTGTAAGTGTTTTTAGGCTTTCTGTTAAAATTTTTATGCTTATTGAAGCTGTTTTTATAGAATCAAAGACACATTCTTTATCTTCTTGCATATCTTTGTTATATGCAAATGGTAATGCTTTCATAGTGGTCAAAAGAGACATTAAATTGCCATATGTTCTACCGGTTTTACCTCTTAATAATTCCGCTACATCGGGATTTTTCTTTTGTGGCATAATAGAACTACCAGTAGAAAAACTATCAGAAAAAGTTATAAATTTAAATTCATAACTACTCCATAATATAAGTTCCTCCGCCATTCTTGAAATATGTAACATTATCATGGCAATATTATATAAAATATCAAGTGCAAAGTCTCTTTGTCCAATAGAATCCATAGCATTTAAACTAGCTCTTTTAAAACCTAAACTTAACGCTAGATTCTCTCTTTCATTGCCATAAGGTGTTCCAGCAAGAGCTGCACTTCCAAGTGGACAATCATCGCTAAGCTTCATGCTATATTGCAACCTTTCAATATCTCTTTTTAATCCCATGCACCATGATACTAGATGATAACCAAAACTTATTGGTTGTGCATGTTGCAAATGTGTCATACCAGGCATTAATGTTTTGGTGTGCTTTTTTGCCATATATAAAATAGTAGCTATAAGATTACTTAGTAATTGTTGTAATAATATATTATGCTTTCTGCAATATAATGTAAAATCAAGGGCTACTTGATCATTTCTGCTTCTTGCTGTATGTAATTTTTTTCCTGCATTACCTATTTTGTTGCTCAAAGCCTTTTCTATTGCCATATGTATATCTTCATCGTGAATGCAAAATTCAAAACTACCTTGTAAAATTTCTTGTTTTATTTCGTTTAAGCCATTTACAATGGAATCTAATTCATGTATTTCTAAGAGCCCGATAAAATATAGCATTTTTGCATGTTCTATAGATCCTTGAATATCTTCTTCCCATAGAGTTTTATCGTATGGTAGGCTCGCATTAAACTCATCAAGTAATTCATTTGCATCTTCTTGGAATCTACCTGCCCAAAGCTTTCCCATATATATCCTTTTATTATATTTAAATTGTAAATTAAGATAATATCAAAAAAATCATAAAAATTTGTTAAATATGAAAGTTTTAAAGATTAAATTAAAAATAAATACATAATATTACTATAATTGTAAAGTTAATTATATTGATAAGTTGGCATGGATGGATTATAATGTTTTTATACAATAAAAAGGGCAAAATAGATTCTATTAGACAATTAAAACTAGACAACAATAGTTTTTGTGAAGCTTTTATTCAAAATCGTTTAAATAATTATAAAATACATATAGCATTTATATTATTACTTCTTATTGACATTATATTATTAATGTTTATGATTAAAGAAACAAGTATATATTATAAAGAGGCTAGAGGATTTTTCCTAAACAATCAAGTTCAATTTTACATTGCAAACATTGGTGTAGATATAATTCAATTCTTTTTTCATAATCCATTGTTAAATGATTATGGTTTAAGATTGCCATTTGTTTTAATACATATTATTAATTGTGTATTAATATATAAAATAGGTTTGTGTATATTAAATAAGACACTAGATTCTTTATTTTGCGTTATGTTATATATGTCTATACCCGGTGTTAGCATTGAAGCCTTGATAGTATCTCATGTTGGCATAATAACTCTTATTTGTTTAGTCATAATTTACCATCAAATAAAGTATAATAAAATTAGATATGAACTTTTTATTATTATATCATTCTTTGATTCTGGTGGATCTATTTTGTGCCTTGCATTGTTTTTTTATGCTTTATTAAGTAGAAAAAATAATATTCTTATATTATTTTCTATTGTTTGTTTTGGAGTAAATATGTTTATTTTCTCCCCCATACATGGTATACCACAATCATATTTTATTGATACTATGGGACTTATGATTATTATATTTACTCCTGCTTTATTAATTTATTATCTAGCAAGTGTATATAGTTATACATTTTTAAAGACTTCAACACTATTAAATCTAATTCCATTTGTTTGTTTTATTTTTGTGATGTTATTATCTACTAGACAAAAAATAGATATAGAAAGTTTTTTGCCTCAACTAAGTGTAGGTATACCATTTTTTATGCAAAAGATGTTATTTGATATACGATCTCGTTTGCCACAATTTAGAATGAGATATATTTTGCGTTTAAGTATTATTATTGTATTACTATTATTTGGAAACATTTTATTGTTTGGGAATAAAATTATATATCTTTTTAGCGAACAACAACACAATTTTGCTTATTCTTTTTATGAAGCAAAGGATATAGCAAAAGAATTATATAAAAAAGATATAACAAATATAGAAATTCCCAATAGTGATTTAGAATTGCGTTTGAAATTTTATGGTATTAATTATGCACAAAAAAAACACCCCAAATATAGACTGCAAACTTCATCTAATGGAGATATAAAAATTATATATTTTGGAAAAATAGTCGCACAATATGATATTATTAGAATCAAATAACAAATATTTTATTCATTAAATTGAAATTAATATAAATAAAATGTATATATATGTATTTAATTGCGATAAAATACTTACTTTTTATTGCATTTTCTTTGAAAATATTGTAATATTACACTAGCTGAAAACTGCATATTATAGTTACTTTTAAGGAGTTAATTTTATGGAAAATGTTGAAAAAACAATGAATAGACGAGATGTTTTAAAGGCTAGTACTTTTGTTGGTGCATTGGCTTTAGGTGGCTTGTTGTCTCCCGCACAAGCTTCTAATGCGTCATTTAAGGCACCAACTAGAAATAATCCTTTATTGTTGGATTCAAATGAGAATTTATATGGATTTTCTAAATTAGCACAGAAAGCTTTAGAGAAAAGTATGATGGATGTATCGCTTTACCCAGAAGAAGCTGAGGCTACTTTGCGTACAGATATTGCAAAGTTTTATCAAATAAAAGAAGATAGAGTTTGTGTTAGCAATGGTTCTTCTGCTGCTTTGCAGGCTGCTATTTATGCTATAGATAATTATGCACAAGAATTTAATATGCCTCTTAGAATGATAAGTGCAAATCCAACATTTGATTTACCAGCCACTTATGCTAGACCATTGGGGATTGAAGTTGTTAGTGTTAATTTAGATTCTAAGTTTAATATTGATATTGATGCAATGAAAAGGGTTGAGAGAGAATTTGATGGTATATCTCT
>JARIAP010000039.1 GCA_029257755.1 Helicobacter sp. | reverse complement strand
GTTCTCATCACTTTAGAATTAATGCTCAAGACAGATTAAAGTTGATTTGTGATAATGATACTTTCATTGAATATGATACAGAATTAGAACCAAATGATCCTTTATCGTTTGTTGATAAAAAAAGCTATACAAAAAGAATTGAAGAGGGCTTTGCAAAGACAAATAGAAAAAGTGCATTAATATCTGGTGAGGCATTGATACATGGCACAGAAGTTCAATTAGTTATATTTGATTTTTCTTTCATGGGTGGAAGTTTAGGTAGTGTTGAAGGTGAAAAGATAGTTCGTGCCATAAATCGTGCTGTAGTTAAAAAACAAGGGTTGATTATTGTTTCTACTAGTGGTGGTGCAAGAATGCAAGAATCAACTTATTCGCTTATGCAAATGGCTAAAACTTCTGCAGCTTTATCAAAACTATCGGATGCAAAACTACCATATATATCTGTTTTGACAGATCCAACATTTGGTGGAGTATCAGCATCTTTTGCATTTTTAGGAGATTTAATTATAGCAGAACCCGGTGCTATGATAGGGTTTGCTGGAGCTAGAGTTATTAAACAAACAATTGGAGCTGATTTACCAGAAGGATTCCAAACTGCTGAATTTTTACTAGAGCATGGATTAATAGATATGATTGTATCAAGAAAAAATTTAAAAAAAACATTAAGCGATCTTATAAATATGCTTGTGCCTTATGAAAATACATATTTATACAATTCATAAAAATGAAAAGCTGTTAGAATTAGTAAATTACTATACTAAAGCATGTAAGGGATTTGGAGTGGAACTTATAATTCATAATCTTTTTAACAAGCAAATACAAGATGCACACAAACAAGATTCAAACATAGCAAAACAAGGCTATTCTAAAGTGTTTGAGAAATATCTTGATACTCATAGCATATTGCTTGATTCTAATGGCAAATTGTATGATTCAATGCAATTTAGCAAAATTGTTGATAAATATTTATGTAATGGCTTATTAAAGTTTTTTATTGCTGGTGCATATGGCTTTGATGATGATTTACTTAAAAAGTATCCAAAAATAAGTTTAAGTAATTTAACTTTTAGCCATGAAATTGCAAAAATTGTTTTATTGGAGCAAATTTATCGCTCCTTAAGTATAATCAAAAAACACCCATACCATAAAAATTAAAGGAAGTAAAATGTGTGATGAAGATCTATTATCGTTAAAATATACCTTAGAAAAGCGTTTAGAATATTTAGAGACTATGAGTTGGAATCTAAATAATAGTTTAAAAGAGATGTGTTCATTAAAACTAAATGAAAATGCTGATATAATCTCAACTCAATCTCAATTAAGATTTGATGATTCTATGTTAGAACGGAATCAAAAAGAGATAAAAGAAATACAAGAATCTCTTGTGAAGTTTGAAGAAGGTTTATATGGTATATGTGAAATGTGTGAAGATGAAATAGGTATTGAAAGGTTACAGGCAAAACCACACGCAAAATTTTGCATTAATTGTCGTGAAATCTATGAAAAAAATGAAAAGAAAAAGGAGAAAGTATGAAAATTAGGTATTTTGTAATTTTTGCAATTATTTATATTGCACTTATTATGTCTTATGGATTTTATATAACAACAGATAAATACACTCTTGTTAATAGTTTGTTATTTAAGTTTAATTTTACATTGCCTATTGCTATTTGGTTGTGCTTACCTGCCATTTTATTGTTTATTTTCGCATGGTTTTTCGTTTCATTAGTTGCGTTATACCATAAAGTAAAACATATATCATTCAATAGAGATATAGATAAAATTCTAACTCAAATTCAAGAACAAATGGCTGGTGATAAACCAAAAGAACGAATTTTTTCTTTTAATCAATTTAAAGTATTATCAAAGGTTATAAAAAGATTGTATTTATTGCCAAATACACAATCAAGTATTTCCAATAATGAAAAAATAGATAGTATATGTAGCTCCTTTATTGATATACAAAATGGTGTGGCTCAATTAAAATTCAAATTAAATCCATCACATCCTTTGTATAACCAAAATCTTAAAAATATAATTAAAAATGATATACAAAAGGCATTTGATATTTTAAAGCAAGATTTAAAAGTAGATTTAATAGGATACACGCTATACAAGGATTCAAATATACAATCAGTATATGATAAGGCATGGGATATTATTTTAGACAATAAAAATTCAAAAACACTACAAAAAGCATTAAATCTAAATCAAACTCATCTCACATTTCACATAATGCTTAAAATAATAAAAGCATGTCTAAAAGGAGAAGTTGATGTATCTAAAGATTTGTTGTTGCATTCATGTAAATCAATAGAATTAAATGAGAGAGAATATTTAAAGTTAGCAATTGAGGTATGTAAGTCTTTAAATGAAAATAATATTAATTTTTGGCTTAGTGTATTTGAATTATTAAGTAAAAATATAGAACAAAGTGTGCTATCATATTTTTATATCTTACTTGAAGTTGGTAAGACAAGTGAAGCTATGGATTTAAAACAGCAATATCCAAAAGATGACTTTTTACCTATTTCTGCATTTATTTCACTAAAAGATAAAGGTTATCCTTTATTGTTATTTTTTGATCCACTTCTATATCGTGAAAATAAATTAGAGAAAAATAATCTAAATATAGAAAATATAAAACAAATTGATTATATAAAACATTAATTTATATTGCTATATTTATAGAAATAGATTCAAAATCTATTCAATTTATGTATATAATATTTGTTATATTGTTTATATTCTATTCTATGAGAGTTCATAAAATATATGTGTTAATTTAAATAATTAATTCATTTAATGTTTAATATTCATGTTAATATAAATTATTGTTTTATAATAAGTAAAATTAATATTTATTTATTATATAAAATAAATAAACAATATATTTACATATCTACACTCCATTGGTATATGCTCTATCATCACTTTTGTGTATATATAGTAATGTCCCACTATCATAGCCCAATACCAATCACCCAAACTCTCTTTTTATTATCACATATAATGAAATATCTGCCACATTGCCAAAAAACCCCCACTCATCGCCATCATTGGTAGTAATATTTAATTCTTTAAGTATGACATTTACCCTAACTTTAATAATTATCAAAGGTTTAGATTTCGCTATATTAAATAGTGTTTGCAGTTCTTGATTGTTAAACTTGGTTATATTTATATAAGCACTCTCTGGTATAAGCA
>JARIAP010000022.1 GCA_029257755.1 Helicobacter sp. | reverse complement strand
GATAACTATAATTTATAGACTTTATCAATATATGGATAATAAAATATGTTTTCAAGATTCTTAAAACTTTAAAATTAACTTTTATATATTGTATTGGGTATTTTATGTTATATACTTATTGTATTTGACAATGTTTTATTTATTGTATTATGTATTATACTAATATATATTGGTAAATTATAATATAAATATCAATAATTAGAACAATTCAAATTATAAAAAAATATTATATTTTTCTTCTTGAATCCATACTACCATATATAATTCCTGTTTTTTGGTCTATAATTATTGCATTTACATCACCCATAGTATCTGTTTCTATAACCTTGTATCCCATTTTTCTTAAGATTTTTTTAGTATCTTTGTTTATAGAATATTTCTCTATGTCTAATTGATCTGGTTGCCATTGCATGTGAAATCTAGGAGATTCTATAGCAGTTACAATGTCCATTTTATAGTCAATTAAATTTACAATTACTTGTGTTATAACGCTTATTATTTTACCACTTCCAGGACTTCCTAATACTGCATATAATTTATCATTTTTTAGAATCATGGTAGGACTCATTGTGCTTAATGGGCGTTTATTTGGTGCTATTGCGTTATTTGTGCCTTCAATCATTCCGTGTCTATTGGGATAACCAACCTTAATGGAAAAATTTTCCATTTGATTATTTAATAAAAATCCATACCCATCAACAGCTAAGCCAGAACCATATCTACGATTAAGTGTGTATGTTATGCTTACAGCATTTCCCCATCTATCTACAACAGAAAAATGTGTAGTATTACTTCCTTCTTGTAAATTTGGATTATTTTTTTGCTGTATAATACCTAATCCCGGCTTTATATTGTTGCTCGATATAGCTGAATTTATTGGTATATTGTTGTATATTTTTTTAGCATATTCTTTGCTTAGTAGTGTATCTAATGGTAATTCAATAAAATCTGGATCTCCCATAAAAGTAGATCTATCTGCTTGTGCTTGACGCATAGCTTCTGTTAATATGTGAATGCTTTTAGAAGAACCAAAACCAAGACTTTCCATATTCTCATTTTCTATTGTATTTAAAATTTCAAGTATATGAACTCCACCGCTACTTGGTGGTGGCATTGTTATAATTTTATAGCCTCTATATGTGCCACTTAGAGGTTCTCTCCATTTTACTTTATAGTCTTTTAGATCCTGCTTTGTTATTATACCACCATTTTTTTTCATATCTTTTACGATAGCATCTGCAATTTCTCCTTCATAAAATGCTTTTTCTCCTTTTTCTTGCAAGATTCTAAGTGTTTTTGCTAAATCCTTTTGTATTAAAATATCCCCATCTCTATATACAGAGTTATCGTCTTTTAAAAAATATTTTCTCGAACTTGAAAATTTTTTAAAGTCATTTTCTACTTCCAACATAGTTTCATATTGTCGTTGTGTAACCATAAATCCATTTTCTGCTAATTTTATAGATGGAATTAAAAGTTCATTTAAGCTTTTTGTTCCATATCTATTAAGCATTTCATTCATTCCTTTAACCATTCCTGGCACTGCAACAGATAAATGCCCTGTGATAGCTGCATTTGGTATAACTTCCCCATTAGAATCTAAAAACATATCTTTAAATGCAAGTTTAGGGGCTACTTCTCTAAAATCTAATGCTATGTTTTTACCATTTGCTAAATGAATTAGTGCAAATCCGCCCCCACCTATATTTCCTGCTGCTGGATGAACTACAGCTAAAGCATAGCTTATTGCAACAGCTGCATCTATAGCATTTCCTCCACTATCAAGCACAGCTTTGCCTATTTCATTAGCATAATTGCTACTAGTTATGGCAAGACCACTACCATTTCTATCCCTAATAGCTAAATAACTTGCACCAAAGACAAGATTAAAACTAATGGATAAAAGTAAAAAAAACAATAAAATATTCAAACTAATATTAAAAAATCTATTTCTAGTTGTATATAAAATATGTTTTATATATGAAATAACAACTAAACTCATAGAATCCTCCAAAAATTAATATATGTTTATTATAACGATAAAAATACAAAATAGCATAAAATAACTTTAATTTTTATTTATAGTAAAATTTATATTAGCATATTATTATCATAATGCTGTGATAACTATTTTTTTATAAGTTTAATATTTTATCAATAAACAACTCTAATAGCTACAAATTAAAGAGAAGCTTATGGTATAAATGTATAAATTATTTTTTAGCACAAATAAAATATAAGAATTGCAATGTAATAAATATAATGTATAAAAATGTAACAATCAATTAATTTAAATATTAAGCATTAATCATTATTGGTTTTTTAGTAAAGGTAAAACAATCTATTGATTATATATTTTTTTTATAAAATCTAACCTTGAAGTAGTATTTAGTAACAACATATCTGCTATTACTAATGCTACTATGCTTTCACAAACAATACTTCCTCTTATTCCAACACATGGATCATGTCTTCCTTGTAATTTTAGATCAATTTCATTTCCATTTATATCTATACTTTGTTGAGATAAAAAAATGCTTGGTGTTGGTTTAAAATGAATTTTTATGAAAATATCATTTCCATTTGATATACCACCTAAAATACCTCCAGAATGATTACTTATAAAACCATTTTTATTCATGAAATCATTATTTGTAGATCCATTTCTAATTGATGATTGTATTCCATCGCCTATTTCTATAGCCTTAACAGCATTTAAACCCATTAAATCTTTTGCTAATATAGAATCAAGTTTATAATAAAGTGGCTCACCTAATCCTATAGGGGTATTTTTAACGCAAACTAAAGCACTAGCTCCAATGCTATCACCTTTATTCTTTGCTTTCAAAATAGAATCTTTTTGCTGTTCTTCTATATCTTTATCAAGTGAAAAAATATCACTATTTTTTGCATACATAAAATCATCATAACAAAATTCACTTTTTTGTGAAAATATATTTCCTACATTTATTATTCCACTTAATATTTCAATATTAAACTCTCTTAATAAAAGTTTTGCTAACGCTCCAGCAAACACTCTAGACACACTCTCTCTAGCACTGCTTCTTCCACCACCCCTATAATCTCTATACCCATATTTGTGATAATATGTAAAATCTGCATGTGATGGACGAAAAATATCTTTTATTGTATTATAATCTTTGCTTCTCACATTTGTGTTTGGTATAAAAAACCCAATTGGAGTTCCTGTTGTGATACCTTCAAAAACACCACTAAAAATTTGATATTTATCATCTTCTTTTCTAGGAGTAGCAAACTTAGAGCCTCCTTGTCTTCTAGTTAATTCAGATTCTATAAAACATTCATCTATTATAATACCTGCTGGCATACCACTTAATACACCGCCAATACCAACACCATGACTTTCACCAAATGAAGTAAATTGCAATAAAATGCCTGTATTATTCATAATTTATTCCCAAATTAAATATTGCTAAAGTATTTATTTTTCTTTAATAAAAGTATTACAAAATATGTAATAAATAAACCAAATAAACCACCTGCTAAGACTTGTAATGGAGTATGCCATAATGTAATTACTCTCGATTGAGGAACAAAAATAGCAATTAATGTTAAAAGAATAACCCATTTCTTGCTATAAAAGTGAATAGCATATCCAACAGCTATAAATGCAGCTGCAGTATGTCCGCTTGGAAATCCATCATAATCATTTGTTTTTGGTCTAAGCGATATTTTAGCATATTCTATAGCATCATTTAAAGCTAACAAAACAAATCCCTTTTTTATAGCATAAACAAAACAAACAACAAAAATAGATGCAATAATAAGCATAATCGCTCTTTTAAAATTTCTTTCATAAATAAGCACAAATAACCCTAAATATAGTGCTAAAAATTGAAATATATCTCCATATAATTCAACATTATAACAAAAAAGTGAAAAAGCTGGTATTAAAACAACAACAAACACTAAAATATCATTTTTTATATTTTTATTCATACACTATCCTAAAAATAAAATTATTATTTACTGCAAACAATATAAATTACATTCCAAATAATGCTAATGGTTGGCATTCAATAGCAAATACTCTACCCTCGTTAAATTCTTCTTTTATTAAACTTGCTAACATATTAGCAGCAGTATCGTTTAAATAGAGTTTTATTATTGCATAGTTTTGCCTACCACTAACTTGCTCTTCATCGCTTAAAAGCATATTTTTTGCTGCATATTTTTTTGCTTCAATAAAAAAGAAATCATCATATCCATTGGATAATAACAAATCTATAATATTATCCTTAATTTCAAAACGCATATAAATATCAAGCATTATCATAATTAACCTTTGCTATAAATAAAATAATTATATCAAAACACATTTAAGATTATAGATTAATGTAACTTGATTTTACTATTCAATATATAAAATTATTGTGATAATTTAACAATACAATATTAAATAGTCTAATAATAAATATGTTTTATATATATTAATCAATATATTGAAAATAAATAAATTATTATATTCATCATAAGTTACTATTAAAAATATTACATTAATTAATTGTTAAGCATGTTGCTTAATATATTTTTTATATTAAATGGTGGTATTATATTTATTATATTTTTAAATTGGGTTCTATTAAAAGTGCATTGCCTTTTTGCTAATTGCCTTGTGTGTGTTGCAACAAGAGATTGTGCTGTTTTTATTGTTATTTTATCTTGCAATACCATAAGACATTCTTTTAGCCCAATTGATTTAAATGGTTGTATATTGTCCCCATATTTTTTCAATATAGATTCTGTTTCTTTTAAAATTCCATTATCAAACATATTTTTTGTTCTGTTTGATATATAATTATATAAATCATGTCTAGCTATTTCTATATTAAAAATTTTAATTTTTAGTGGAAATGGAATTGGTGGATTATTTATAAAGAATTGTGTTGGTGGCATATTTGTTTGAATGTATATTTCAATGCCTTTTTGGATTCTGTATTTATCATTTTTTGATATTTTATTAGCATATTCAATATCTATATTTTTTATAAAGTTGTATTGATATTCAATATTTTTTTGTTTTAAGTCTAAAAATAAGGGATTATTGCTTATATCAATATTTGGCAATGCACTTAGTCCTTGTATTATTGATTTTAGATAAAAACTACTTCCACCAACAATAAGTATATTTTTTTGTTTAATTTTACAAATATCTATGCTTTCATTAAGTAGATTTAGAAATACTCTAGCATTTACATTTTCATTTGGTTTTAAAATATCAATTGCAAAATGATGTATAAGAGATAATTCTTCTTTGCTTGGTTTTGCTGAAGCAATATCTATTTCTTTATATATACTAAGAGAATCTAATGAGAAAATAAACGCATTTAATAATGGTGCGAGTTGCAATGCTAATGCACTCTTGCCACTACAAGTAGCACCAATAATTGCAAAGATTTTAGGCATATTATTTATATTATTTAAAGATTGCTTCATAATATTTGTGATATGATTACTAATTCATTTGACATGATTTTTTGTCGCCTAAATTACATGCTTTTTTAAAATATGTTATAGAAACTCCTCTATCCCTACGAACACCAATTCCATCATAATACATAGCCCCTATATTATAGCATGCACTTGAATGCCCCATATTACAAGATTTTGTGTAAAGCCCAAGTGCTTTTGGGTAATCAATGCTAACTCCATCTCCTTTATTATACATAATACCTAGACTATAACAAGCTTTTATGTGATGCATATCACATGCTTTAGTATATAATCTTATAGCCTCTTTATAATTTTGTTCTACACCATAACCATAGTCAAACAAGATTCCAAGATTATAACATGCACCAGCTTTATTATCACCACATACTTTAGTAAAAAACTCTCTTGCTTTGTCATAATCTTTTGGAATACCTTCTCCCTTTGCATACATTACTCCTAAGTTATCACAAGCATCATCATGATCATATTCACATGCTTTTGCATATAAATCTAAAGCTTTATTGTAATCTTTGTCTCCACCTTTACCATAAAAATATAAATTTCCTAGGCTATAACAACCTTCAGCTTTTTTGCCATCACAAGCTTTTTTATACAATTCCCTTGCTTTTTGTATATTTTTGTTTGTTCCCTTACCTTCTAGATATAGATATGCTAAATTTAAACATGCTGAAGCATGTTCTGCCTCGCAAGATTGTGTATATAATTCTAAGGCATGACTATAATCTTGAGAAACTCCTTGCCCCTCTTGATATAATACCCCAAGATTATAACAAGCATTTACTTCTTTTGAGTTACATGCTTTACGCCAAAATTTTTGTGCTTTTGCATAATCTTGAGGTACTCCATCTGCTACATAATAAATATCCCCAAGTATAGAACAAGCAGTCATATTACCCCTATTACAATGCTTAGTTATTCCAGATAAATCCGAAGCAAACATTATTTGCAATAGCAAAACACATGTAATTAATAACTTATTCATTATTTTTCCTAAAAATTTTCAAATTATTTGCAAATATTAACAAAACACAAATAATTAACTGAAACATAAATAAAATATGTATAATACCATAATTTAAAAGCATAAAGTAAAAAATGAAAAAATAAAGGCATATAAAAAATTATGGGAAAAGAAAATGCAAACAATATTCATCGTAGGTTAAAAAAAATAATTGGACAACTTAATGCAATTGATAAAATGGTTAATGATGATATAGCATGTGCTGATATATTGATACAAATTAATGCTGCAAAGAGTGCTTTGCATAAGGTTGGACAAATAATATTAGAGGGGCATATAAACCATTGTATGAAAGATGCAATTATACATGGAGATATGGATAAAAGTCTTGAAGAATTAGCAAAGGCTATTGAACATTTTTCAAGAATGTCTTGATTTGTATTGTGATAGAAATAGAGTTTATGTAAAACGATATTTCAAATAAATTTTTAAGGATAAATTATGGATATTGTTACAATTTTTTTTCAAACATTTTATAAAGAAGAAACACCTTCTTTAAATATAGAACCTAATATTTTTGTATTAGAATCTTTACCAATTGAATTGAAAGCTTTAATTTTATCTGTAAATTCAAATAATATTGAATTATATATAAAGAGTGAAAGTTTTGTAAAAATATATAATCAATGCATAGAAACAGAATCCATAAATATGGAATCTATAAAAATTATACAATATTATGTTTTAAACTCAATTAAAGAATTAAAACTAAAAGAGTTAAATTCATATATATTAAGATTAAATCTGTTAGAAATAATTAGCAATCAACATGCTAGAGATCTTATAAGCTTTTTTACACAAAGCTCTATTAAAACACAAAAAACAACACAAGAAAAAAAGGAAGTTGATTTAAAATCATTAGCAGAAGAATTAGATGATATTTTAAAAAGACTTTATAAGCTTAAATTGCAAGATAAAATATATGATAAACTTCAAAAAATAAAAACAAATATGCAAAATCATAAATTTTCTATTGGTATTACAGGTGTGTTAAGTGCAGGTAAAAGTACTTTTTTAAACGCACTTTTAGGGAGAGAGATACTAGGTAGTTCAACAATTCCAGAGACGGCTAATCTAACAATATTAAAACATAGCCAAAGAGAATATGCAAAGGTTTATTTTTGGAATACACAACAATGGGAAGAATTGAAAAAAGCAGGGCAATATGATAAAAGCCTAAATGAATTTGTAATAGAAAGTGAGTATATATTTGGAGATGCAATTAAAGATTTTATAACTAAAGATACAAAAAGTGAAGAAATTAGTATTGATAAATTAGGGCATTATACTTCAGCAAATCATGAAAGCAAGTTATGTAATCTTGTAAAAGAGGTAGAACTTTTTACGAATTTAAAATTTTTACAAAATGGTGTAGAAATTGTAGATACTCCGGGACTTGATGATCCAATTACAAAAAGAGAAGAAATTACAAAAAGTTATATAGAAGAATGTGATTTATTGATACATGTTATGAATGCTAGTTGTGTTGCAACTCAAATTGATATTGACTTTATTCTAGAATCTTTATTAGAAAATAATATATCAAGGCTTTTAATAGTCCTTACGCGTATAGATTTAATTAGTCAAAAAGAATTAGAGCAATCACTAGAATATACCAAAACAAGTCTTATAACACAATTAAAAAAAGCAAAATATGATTATGATATAGATTCTATAATAGATAGAATTGATTTTATACCTACTGCTAGTTTTTTAGCTCTCCTGCATAAGACAAATAGAGAGCAAGAAGCAATTAATAAGGGATTTACATTAGAAAAAACAGGTATATTAGAGGTAGAAAAATATCTAAATAAAATGTTACTTGGTGAAAATAGCCTAAAACAAAAAGATATTTTATATATCGCATATAGAGGATTTTTAAAAATTGTAGAAATAATTAAAGAGGAAATGTATTTACAAACTCAAGTATTAAGTGCATCCGAGCAAGACTTAGAAAAAATGATTTTAAAATTAAAAGATGAAAACAATATTTTACTATCACAACTAGATATAAAGAATCAAGAATTAAATAATAAAAAAGAAGAGTTACAAGAGTTTTTACATTCACTACAAAACTTTGTAAATAAAAGTTTAAAAAATGAGCAAGAAAGGTTAAAAGGAAGAATCTTAGATGAAGCTACATATGAATACTCAAAAGGCAATACACCAAAAGAACAAAGGATTATAGATATTTTGGAATCTGGATTTAGTGATTGTTTTAGCGATATAAGTCGTGATTATAAATATAAATTATCAAAAAAAATAACACAAATTTTATTTGATGAAATTGATATAAAACAACCACATATTGTATTCCATGCACCAAAAGAACAAATTTCAAAAATATTATATATGTTGAAAGATTCCATACCAAAGTTAGTTTCATCTCATTCTAAGGGAAAAGAAAATGAGTTATCAATCAAACTTGATTCTAAATTTCAAGAATCTTTTAAGATTTTTGGTGATATTATCATGCAAAAGAATAAAGAAATAGAAGAAAAATTTTTAGAATATTTTTCACAAATATTAGAATCACAAGGCAATGCACTAAAAGATCAAATAGCTAAAAAAGAAGAAATTCTAAACAATACAATAGAACAAAGAAAAAATATATATACACAAGAAATGATGAATTCTATAGTTATAAAACAAAAAGAAATAATTGATATAGAAAATGAATTATCATATATAACACAGGTATTAAAATGATGATTCATGATAAGAATAAATTGCAAGAGTTTTTAAATACCCAATACAAAAAGTTTAATGCTAAAGAATATTTACAATCATATCCAGATCCATTAATAGTTGCACATAAATACAGATATTTTCAAGCATTTGATGAGTTAGCATTAATTTGTGCATTATATGCTTATGGTAATGCTAAATTAATTGTAAAAAATCTCTTAAGTATGCCATTTCATTTGCTTTTAGATTCTAATTTACATGAATATGATATAGATAATTTTCCATATTATCGTTTCCAAACAAGACAAGATACAAAAACATGTTTTCTCACAATATCATATTTAATTAAACAGGGTGGAATAAAAAATATTTTTTTAGAATCCTATAAAAAGAATGGAAATGTTTTAGATGGGATTAGGCATATTCAACATGTTGCAATGAATTATATATTATCAAATAAGTTAGAAAGCAATGGAATTAATTTTTTATTTGGCAACAAAGAAAATAAACAAACACCATTAAAGCGATATAATATGTTTTTGCGTTGGATGGTAAGAGATGATAATCTTGATTTTGGTTTATGGAATCAAGTAAAAAAAAGTTCATTATTATTACCGCTTGATACTCATACTTTTAAGGTTTCAAAATATTTGGGATTGTGTAAAACAAAATCATATAATATAAAAGCTGTTTTAGAAATTACTAATAATCTTAAGGAATTTGATCCAAATGACCCTATAAAATATGATTTTGCACTATATAGAATAGGGCAATTAAACCTAATTGATATAATTTTATGAAACAAAATAATATTAATGATTTATTATATTAAATAAGGAATACTTAATATAATTTTTTATTTTATGCTTTATCTTTTATGTTTAAAGCTTTTATTGTTTTCATATATGTATTATATTTTGTAGATTTCAAATACTTAAGTAAGCTTTTTCTTTGTCCTACTAATTTTAATAAGCCTAATCTACTTGAATGATCTTTTGGATTGCTTTTTAAGTGTTGCGTTAAATTTGCAATCCTATGTGTTAAAAGTGCAATTTGCACTTCACTTGAGCCTGTGTCCTTA
>JARIAP010000020.1 GCA_029257755.1 Helicobacter sp. | reverse complement strand
ACCTTAGAGGTAAAACTATTGGCGAAGCATTAAGAATTGGCAATCTCTAATCATTATACACTTATTATCTGTAGCAAATGCTATAGATACTTCATAAATTCTCTTTACTTTGTTTAGTCTATATATTTAAGATTAAATATTATACATTAAATTCATTTCGTTATTATAATAAGAATAAAATTAGATATAATAAAAGTTTGGAAATTGTAAATTTTTAATTTATGTTTTTAAGATTCTTATATAATTAATTGTTTTGTTTGGCACTTTGTAAAAATATACTTTCGGAAGGAAATTAAATGAAATATATTCTTGTAATTTTTGCTACTATGGGAATCATGGTAGCACAACAAGTTTATGGTATTTTTAATATAGTTGCACTTAGAGATGCAAATTTAATGATGGATACAAGCGGTATTGTTGCAAATATATATGTAGATATTGGAACAGAAGTAAAAAAAGATGATGCGCTTTTATCATTATCAAATGAAGATAAAATACAAAGTGTTAATATGCAAAAGGCTCAATTAGAAGGTGCTAAAGCACAATATATTTTTGCAAAAAATCAATATGAAAGATATAAAAAAAGTGGTAATGCTATAGATAAAAATACATTAGAGCAAATTTACTCTAATTTTAAAAATCTTGAAAGCACTTATAATAATATGCAATATAATTTAAAATTTCAAACTGAAATGTTAAGAAGAACAACACTAATTGCACCATTTGATGGAACAATAGCAAACAAGAATATAGAATTGGGAGATGGTGTTGGGGCAAATCAAACAAAATTATTTAGATTAATTAGTAATGAAAAGAAAATGATTATACAATTTGATTCTAGATATTTGCCTTTTGTAGAAATTGGTGATATTTATCGTTATAAAATTGATGGAACAGGCACTCAAAGAGAGGCAAAAATATATAAAATCTATCCAACTATTGACATAAATACAAGAAAAGTTAGTGCAGAAGCTATTGTGCCAGATTCTATGCAACCGGGTTTATTTGGTGATGGATATATTATCACTAAGAAATAATTATAAAGGATAGCTTCTGTGTATAAGTTTGCAATACAAAGACCTATTACAACCTTTATGTTTGCTATGACTCTTATTTTATTTGGTTTCTATGCTATTAAAAATATGGCTAGAGCTTTGTTTCCCGATGTAGATTTTCCTGTTGTAGTTATAAAGACTACATATAAAGGGGCTAGTGCAGAGACAATAGAAACAAAAGTTACAGATAAAATCGAACAATCAGTATTAGCTATAGATGGAATAAAATATATAACTTCTACCTCATCAAAGAATATTAGTATGGTAGCAGTTATGTTTGAATTAGAAAAACCAATAGAAATAGCAGTTAATGATGTTAGAGATAAGGTTAATGCTATTGTCTTAGATTCAGAGATTGATAAACCTAGTGTGCAGAAGTTAGATACAGGTAGCACTCCTGTTGTTTCATTGTTTCTTTCATCAAATAAACCTGATACAGAGTTAATGAAACATGCAAATAATGTTGTAGCACCTATATTGCAAAGGATAAGTGGTGTTGGAAATGTTCAATTAAGTGGATATAGAGAAAGGCAGATTAAAATATTTCCAGATCCTACATTAATGAATAAATATAATATGACTTATACAGATTTATCAGGAATCATTGGTAGAGAAAATAGAGAGATTGATGGTGGTAGAGTATTATCTCCCACAAAAGAGTATTATATAATTACAGATTCTAATAGCATTAGTGTTGAAGAGATTGGTGATATTACAATAAGAGATGGATTAAAATTAAGAGATATAGCAATTATTGAAGATGGATTAGCAGAAGAGAAGTCTTATGCTACATATATGGGTAAAAAAGGTGTGATTTTACAGGTTCAAAAAATTACAGGTGCAAATGAAATACATATAGCAGATGGCATAAAAGAGGCGATAAAGCAAATCAATGCCGTAAGTCCGGGGTATAATATAGAAATTTTTTGGGATACTACAAATTATATTCGTTCATCTATAAAAGATATACAATTTGATTTAGCATTAGGTGGATTTTTAGCGGTTTTGATTGTGTTGCTTTTCTTGAGAAATTTTACAATAACTCTTGTGTCAGCTATTTCATTGCCTGTGTCTATATTAGGAACTTTTTTTCTTGTGCATGTTATGGGCTTTACTTTAAACATGCTTACAATGTTAGCGCTTACATTAGCTATTGGCATTATTATTGATGATGCCATAGTTGTAATTGAAAATATACACAAAAAATTAGAAAATGGTATGAAAAAGAGAGAAGCAGCATATCAAGGAGTTAAAGAAATTGGATTTGCTATAATTGCGATTTCTGCTATGCTTTTATCTGTATTTATTCCTGTTGGGACTATGAGTGGTATTGCTGGTAAGTTTTTTGCTAGTTTTGGCTTAACTGTTGCAGTTGCAGTTGCAATAAGCTATATAGTTGTTATAACAATTATACCTATGTTTAGTTCTATATTAGTAACTTCAAAGCAATCAAAATTCTATTATATTACATTGCCATTTTTTGAAAAGATTGACAAAATATATTCTAGTATATTAAATCTTTTAATGAAAAATTGGTTTAATATGTTTATTGTTGTGTTAGTAATTTTTGGAATTTTTGTATTTTCTATTTTTATTGCAAAAAGTCTTGGAAATGAATTTATGTTGCAAGAAGATAGAAGTGAATTTCAAATATCTTTTAAAGCAAAGCCCGGTATTTCTATACAAGAAATGAAAAGAAAAAGCAAAATATTTACTAAAATTATAGAATCTAACAAGAATGTAAAGTTTGTTACCCTGCAGGTTGGACCTGGCGATTTACAACAAGCTTTTTATTCTCAAGTATATGTTGCATTAAAACCATTAAAAGAGAGAAAGTCTCAAGGAAAAGATGGAGATCAATTTGTAATATTAAAAAAAATACTCGAAGAGTTAAGGGCAAATAAAGAAGCAGAAGGCATTGATGTATTTGGCTCAGAAGTTCCATTAGTTGGTGGTGGACAAGATAATACACCTGTTCAAATTGCAGTTTTTTCTCCCGTAGATTCTATAATGCAAAAAAGTGTTGATAATTTAGTAGAGTTTATCACCAAAACAGAGTCAAGCTTCAAAGGTAAAATAACTAATTTTCATTTATCTACTTCAGATTCTATGCCAACTTATCGTTTAAAACCTATTAAACAAAATTTAGCACAATATGGAATCTCAACAACAGATATAGGACAAGCCCTATCAAGTGCATTTTCTGGAGAAATGCAAGTAGCTTACTATAAAGAAAGCGGTAAAGAGTATTATATTACACTTAGAGCACCCGATGATAAACGAATAAATATTGATGATATTAAAAGATTGCAAGTTAAAAGTAAAGATGGCAACTTGATTTTTATTGATGGATTAGTAGAAATTGAAGAGGGAGAAACTGCAACAACTATTAATAGATTTAATAGACAAAGGAGTATTAGAGTTGCAGTAGAACCCATAAAACATAGTGGCTTGAGCGTTGGAGAAATGGTAAAAACAATTGCAAGTAATGCAAATGAAAATGCAAAATGGCTAGAAAATGGGGCTACATATAAACTTATGGGGCAAGCTGATAGTCAAGCAGAGAGTAATGAGGCTTTTGGAATAGCAATAATGATGGCTTTAGTATTAATATATCTAATTCTTGCTTCACTTTATGAGAGTTTTTTGCAACCAATTATAATTATGGTAACAATGCCCTTAAGTTTTAGTGGTGCATTTTTTGCTATCAAGCTTACAGGTGGAGTTGATGCTTCAATGAGTATGTTTTCTATGATGGGGTTGATTTTGTTAATAGGTATGGTAGGTAAAAATGCTACATTGCTTGTAGATGTTGCAAATGAGAAGCGAAAAGAAGGTATGGATATTACAGAATCTATAAAATTTGCTGGACACTCAAGATTGCGTCCTATACTTATGACTACTATAGCAATGGTTGCTGGTATGTTGCCATTAGCATTAGCATCTGGTGATGGTAGTGCCATGAAAGCCCCCATTGGTATATCAATGATAGGGGGACTTATAGTGTCAATGTTTTTATCATTGCTTGTTGTCCCAATTTTTTATAGAATCATAACTCCTATAGATGAAAAGATACAAAGATTTTATAAACCACTTAAAGATGATTTAATATAGCAAAACCCCATGATAGATTCAATGTTATAAAAAAACATAAACAATCTATTAAATTATTTAATATGGATTATTTACAATAAATTACACTTTAATTATATTTCTTTAATGTGATTATGTAAAATAAATAATTTTAGCATTATATTAATTATTAAAATATAAATATATTCTATTGCTAATCAATACAATTATATATGTTATATTTTTATGCAAAGTAATTAAATCACCACAAAAGCATATAGCAAAGTATGTTTATTATATAATATTAAAATATATTAAAATCCATAAAATAATATGTTTATACTATAATTAACTAACAATAAGGT
>JARIAP010000178.1 GCA_029257755.1 Helicobacter sp. | reverse complement strand
TATAATTCTACATCTTTTAGCTTTGCAGTAGCTAAAAATTACAAAAATTTTAGATCACACGGCATAAAAAACATTGAATAATTAGAAAAGATTCTAAAACCAAAAATTGAAAACTACCTTATAACTTTGGAGGAAGAATATTTTCAAATTTTCCTATTATTTGATTATCAATATATTCACGGAGGAAGTGGAAGTATTATGTCATTAGATATGGAAAATATAATTCAATTAAGAAAGTAAAACAGTTGTGGAAAACAATGAACAATATAAAACAATTCTAGATATTTATACAGGATTGCAGGTATGCACACCAACAAATTTTAAAGAATTGCCTACACCTTTAAGTGATTTTGGATTGGGAGGAAAAGCTATAACATATAGTATTGCTGTATTGGGTGCTTATTCTGGTGGGGTATTAGAGCAATATATGCACAATCAAGGAATTTCAAATAAGATAAATACTTTTTATAAATAGAAATTAATGGGAAACTTTGGAATATTTTCTTATCTCTATAAAAAAGCAGAGGGGAAATCCAATGAAAGGGCTGTTGGGGAAGTCATATTTGAAACAGGTATTGAAATTGGTATAGATTCTATATATAAATATATTGTTTAGATTGGTTTAGTTCCTATAATAGTCATTTAACACATCAATTTCATACTTACTACCAAAAAAACATGGTGTGCTTTCATGAATATTATTTGTATTAATATCTAGTAATCTACATTTTCCGTTTGTAGCAACACCATTAGCACATTCAAAAATATATGCAAATGGAAAAACTTCAAATAATTTGCGTAACTTTCCATGCATAGAATCTGTTGTAGCTGGATAACTAAATATTCCACCACATTTACATAAAATTTGATGTAAATCTGCTACCATACCGCCACTATATCTTAGTCTATATCCTTCTTCAAAAAATCTTTCTACAAATTTTTTATGATGCTTATGCCAATTTTTTTGTGTTCCACCCGGAGAGTTTAAATTACCCTTATCTTTAAGTTTTATGTTTTGTATAAAATCCCATGTGTGTTTGGTGTAATTATAAATATAGTGAGATGTAACAGAATCTTTTGCTATAACCATTTCCAAACGAGGTCCATATAAAAAATATAAAGACGATACAAGATTCTTTCCTTGAAATTCATCGGCATATATACCAAATATGCTTCCAATTGTAAGATTGCTATCTACTAAAGATGAGCCATCAAGTGGATCATATGCAACTAATATAGATTTCATTTTTAAATTATCACTTTCTATTTCAGTGTAATAGTTATTTTGCTTTAAAAATACTATTTCTTCTCTTTCTTCACTAGCAAAACCTTTAATATTTATTTCGCTTAAAATATCACCAAAAAGTCTATCTGCCAATATATCAACTTGCAATTGATTATCTCCACTAGCATTTGAATTATTGCTATAATCTATATCTCTTTTTTGTAAAAGGTTTGCTATTTGAACAGCCCCTTTTTGCAATTCTTTGACAACTTTATTTATATTATCCATAATTTATACTCCTAAAATATTAAAAGATAATTTTATCATTATTTATTTATAGTATTATTTAAAAGTATAAATTTATACTTTTAATACAATTTAAAGTAAATTAAAGTATCATTTAAAATTTTTTATGATTTTTTATACTATACCCCCTATAGTATTAATCAAATTGTGATATTATTAATGAAATATTTTTTAGTATTAAAAATAGGGGTAAAATATGCAAAAATTAGTTTTAGAAAATTTAGATTGCACTTCATGTGCAAATAAAATAGAAAAGGCACTATGTGCTATGTCAAGCGTAAAAAATGCAACTATAAATTTTAACACAAGCACATTATACATACAAACCGATGATTTAGAGTTAGCTAAATCAAAAATTATAGAAGTTGAGCCCAACATTAAATTTGTTGATTCTTTTTCAAAAACAAAAGATTCTATATCTAATGCAAAAGAAATTATATTGTTATGTTCGCTTGTAATTGCATTTGGATTAAGCATGTTAATCCTTCATTATAAAACATTAGAATCTATATTATCTCTTATTGAACTTGATTTTTTGGGTAAGTCATTATTTAATGTTATTGCATATACAATACTAGCCTTTGTATATTGTATTTCTGGTATGCCTATCTTTAAAGCAGTTATAAGCAATACTAAAAATAAAGTTTTCTTTGATGAAAATTCATTAATGTTTATAGCTACTATTGCCGCACTTTGTATTGGTGAAATTAGTGAAGCAGTAGCTGTAATGCTTTTCTTTAGAATCGGTGAATTTTTAGAATCTGCTGCTGTAAAAAAATCAAAAAAATCTCTTTATTCTTTACTAGATATTACTCCAGAAATAGCACATGTTAAACAAAAACAAGATAATATAAAAGGAAATGATGAAATAATATGGCATGATACACACCCAGAATTATTAAATATAGATGATATAATGCTTGTAAAAGTAGGAGAAAAAATACCAACCGATGGAATAATATTACAAGGCACAAGTCATCTAAACACACAATCTTTAAGTGGAGAAAGTAAGCCAATATTTGTTAAGGAGGGAGATTTCGTATTAGCAGGTGCAATAAATATTGAAAATATATTACAAGTCGTAGTGAGTAAAAAATTTGAAGATTCTCAAATATCAAAAATCAAAACTATGGTAGAAGAAGCAAGCAACACAAAAGCAAAAACACAAAAATTAATAACTCGTTTTGCTAAAGTATATACACCATTAGTATTTTTTATAGCACTTGTAATTGCTTGTATTCCACCTTTATTTGTAGGAGATTTACATGAATGGATTTATCGTTCGCTTGTTGTATTAATGGTTAGTTGTCCTTGTGCTCTTGTGTTATCTGTACCACTTGGTTATTTTGGTGCAATAGGTATCGCTAGTAAAAAAGGAATTTTAGTAAAAGGTTCTCAACATTTTGAAACACTAGCATCTTTAAAAAATATCATTTTTGATAAAACAGGCACATTAACTCAAGGTGTTTTTAAAATAATAGATATTATACCTATTAATAATAGTAAAAATGAACTTTTACAAACTGCTATACATGCACAAAGATTCTCAAACCATCCTATAGCAAAATCAATTATTCAAGGAGCAAAAAATATTGATTATAAATGTCAAGCTGAAGAATTTAAGGAAATAAGTGGTAAAGGTGTGTTTGCAAGATGTTGCAACGAAAATATTTTAGTTGGGAATATATCTCTTATGCAAGATTTTAATATTAATATTGATTTATTTTATTCATATCCACACAATAAAGAAATGCTTGAAGCAAATAGCATAGTGCATGTAGCAAAAAATGGCTTATATATGGGGTATATAATAATGGGAGATTCTATAAAAGAGGATAGTGAAAAAGCAATAAACAATTTAAATAATTTAGGCATTACACCATTAGCAATATTAAGCGGTGATAACGAAGCAAGTGTATCTATTGTAGCAAATAAGCTTGGAATTAAAAAATATTATGCAAATTTACTGCCTACACAAAAAGTAGAAAAATTGCAAGATTTAATGAAGGCTAATACAGGTAAATCAAAGCACAATAAGAGTGCATTTGTGGGAGATGGTATAAATGATAGTATTGTACTATCCAAAGCTGATGTTGGAATTAGTATAGGAACAAAAGATTCAAACAATGATCTAAGTAAAGAAAACGCAGATATAATACTTACAAATCCATCTCTTATGGGTGTTGTAAATGCAATAAAAATAGCAAAAAAGATTCAAAAAATTACTTGGGAAAACATATCATTTGCACTAGGAACAAAACTTATTTTAGTTATACTTGGTATAATTGGTATAGCAAATATGTGGCTTGCTGTATTTGGAGATGTTGGTGTAGCATTGATTGCATTGTTAAATGCCTTGCGTGTTACAAATATTAGATAACATTGTTTTAATATTGCCTGATACTAAAATAATCTAAAAACTACTTGACTTATTATTTTTTTATATAAAATCTAGTTGCACTCTATGTGTAAATTTAATC
>JARIAP010000189.1 GCA_029257755.1 Helicobacter sp. | reverse complement strand
TATAGCCATATCATGTGCAATAAATGGATAACGATCTATATCATCTTGTTTATATTCTGTTGTTATTGTCTCACCTTTATCAAAATCATATAACTTTAATATTCCAATAATTTCTCCACTTTGTTTTTTATAAGAAACTTGTGCGATAAAATTCATATTTTTATTACCATAATCCTGTATAGCAAGATTATTTTGTAAAATATCAGTTTTTAGTGTATCATCATAATATACATTAAAATGTCCTGTAGTTTTTAAATCTTGAACTAACATCTTATATATTAACATGGTGTTATTATTATTTTCACTACTTACAACTTGAATGTTTGGAATATTATCTATTTGTCTTGTAATCATAATAGTTTTATCCTCAGCATTCAAATTTGATAAAGAAAAATATAAAAATATAAAAATATAAAATATTAAATGTTTATAAGTTCTTAATTGTATTAGTTTAAGCATTAAATTTCCTTTTGTATATTTAAATAGTCCAATAAAATGATAGCAATTTATTGTTAATTCTAGCTTTATTGTATAGCAAGATTATAACTTTATGATTATATTATTTAACAATTATATAGAATCAAGCCTATATGATTCTATATATTTTATGTTTAATTTACTATAATTGTTTTTACTTCACCACTAATTATATTGTATATTAAAATACGCTTTGATTGTCCTTTATATAATTGTATAGCATTTTGAAAATCTGATATATTATTTATAGGTGTATTTTCAACTTGAGAAATAATATCTCCTTTTTGAAAACCCAATTCTTGTGCCTTTGAATTTCTACTAACTTCACTAACAAGTGCGCCATTAATATCTTGAGGAACACGATATATTTGACGAATTTGACCATTAAGATTTTCTAAACTTATTCCATCAAAAACATCTCCATTTTTATAAGTAGGTGATTGTGATGGAGATGATGAAGTATTATTTTGTGGTTGTTCTGCTAATTTTATTGTAATTTGTTTTGTTTCTAAATTTGATTTACCACCTTTCATGCTATTTCTTAAAAAAGTAAGCGTTATTGATTGATTTGGTGGCATAGAGCCAATAGTATTTCTAAGTTCTGCGGCACTCTTTACTTGTTTTCCATTAACAGCAGTAATTAAATCCCATATTGCTAACCCTGCTTTTTGAGCTGGTGAATTTGCCTGCATACCAACTATTAATGCACCTCTTGCATCACCATAAGTATTAGCAATATCTGAATCTAAATCTTTAATGCTTATCCCAAGAAAACCTCTTCTTACTTTCCCACTTTTGATTAATTCTGTCGCAATATTTTTAACCATTTCTGAAGGAATTGCAAAACCTATACCATGATTACCGCCGGTTTTTGATATAATAGCAGTATTCATGCCAATTAAAGCACCTCTACTATCAATTAAAGCACCACCTGAATTTCCCGGATTTATACTAGCATCTGTTTGAATAAAATTTTCATAATTACTAATACCAAAACCATGTTTGTTAAGTGCAGAAATTATACCTTGAGTTACACTTTCTCCAACACCAAATGGATTTCCAATGGCAAATACAATATCACCTACTGCATATTTACTGCTATCTGCAAAAGGTAAGATTGGTAAATTATTGCGTTCAATTTTAATCACTGCAATATCACTTTGTATATCTTCTCCAACCAATTTTGCTGGGTATTTCCTTGTATCACCCGGTAATGTTACATATATTTTATCTGCATCTTTTGTAACATGACTATTTGTAACTATATATCCATTATTTGTTATAATAACACCAGAACCAATTCCACCTTGTAATCTATCCGAAGGAACCATATCACCAAAAAATTGTTTAAAAAATGGATCATTAAATGGAGAATCTCCCATACCAACTTTTCTCTCTGTTGTTATATTTACTACCGCTTTTGTTGCATTCTTAATTGCATTGTTATAAGAAAACACTACATTAGCATTATTAGATGGCATAGCTCTAGTAAAAGATGATGGTGCATCAGATACATTTAGGGCATGACTTAAACAGATACTAAGCGGCAATATTAAAAAAGCTTTAACAAAACCATTGTTTTTATTTTTCATTTATTTTAACTCCTTAAAAAATATTAACTTTAATAAAAGATATTTTAATATGTTTTAACAAAATTTTTTTAAACAGCAAAAAAAATTGCGATTTTTATAGATATTGTGATAATAATATCTTAGAATGTAGTATATCATTTTCAATTTGTTTTTTCAACTTTGATATATCATCAAACTTTTTATTATTTCTTAAGTATTCTACAAATAAAATTTTTAATTTATTTCCATTAGTAATTTTTAAATCCATGTCAATAATATATGTTTCTATACAAAATTTATTATCTGTGCTTAATCTATTGCCAACAAAAGATACAGATTTATAGATACTATTATCATATACTGCAAATGTAGCATAAACACCATATTTTGGGGTAATATAAAGTGTGTTTTTTATATTTATTGTAGGATAAATACTCTTTTTACCAATTCCCTGCCCTTTAATAATTAAACCACTAATGCTATAGAATCTACCCAACATAGCATTAACGCTTTGCATATCCCCATACTTAATTAATTCTTTAATTATACTAGTATGTATTGGTGTGCCATTGTGTCTTTGTGATTCTAAAATATCAATTACTACATATTCTCTACCAATATCTTTTAACAATAATTTCATATCAACTACACTATTCATTCTATTTTTACCAAAAAAAAAGTCATAACCTACAACAATTTTTTTAAGATTTGGGAGAACAACAAAAAGTAATTTTAAAAATTCAATAGAATCCCAATTCTTAATACTTTCAAATCTTAATCTATAAAATGGTATATTTGCATATTGGAGCCTCTCTTTTGGTGGTGTTACAAATGGTGGCTTAACAGATGCGATACTTAAAGCACAACCATTTTTATCTACAAGTCTTAATAATTTAATATGTGCTTTGTGCATACTATCAAATTTGCCAATTGCTATACTTTCATATGGAAGTTTAGAATTGACAAAGGATAAAAAACTCTTCATTACCTTCCTTACCTTTAAAAAGTGAATTTTCTACAAAAATACATTTTGCATTTTGTTTTACAAGAAATGCTATGAAAGATTCTAAACTTTCTTGTATTGCTTTAGAATCTCTTATAACACCTTTTTTGTTGCGCTTTACATGCAGTCCCACTTCATATTGTGGCTTAAATAAGAGTAACATACATTTACTTATTTTTAATAAGTCAAAAAATATATTTTTTATAGAAATAAAACTAACATCGCATACTAAAAAATCTATATTAAATAGATTATTTTTTATATAATTTGTAG